>CALPMC020000005.1 GCA_943324565.2 Chitinophaga pinensis
AGTTTAAGATGTGCGTTAACTGGTTGAAGTACGAATAAAGCAACGAAGAAAATAACACTTGCTAAAATAACAATAAGGTAAAAAGGAGCTTGCCAATGCCACACTTTTGCAAGGTATAAACTAATTGGGATTCCTAAAATTTGACTCATTCCAAAACCCATTTGTAGAAAGCTCATAACCCTTCCTCTATGGTTAATGTCAAATAAATCAGCAACAATTGCTAAAGAAATCGAAGAAATAACACCTCCAAAAATCCCGGTAAAAATACGGGCAAAAACGAGTAGCCAATAACTATTTGAAAGTCCACAAAGCATTGTTCCAATAATAAATCCACCATAAAAGAAGAGGAGCAATTTCTTGCGGTCAAATTTATCGGCAAAACTAGCTGTTAAAAACCCTGAAAGTCCAGCAGAAAGAGCATAGCTTGAGACGACTACACCAAATTGCGCAGGTGAAATTTTTAAATCTTTTATCAATAAATCACCAAGTGGCGACATTACCATAAAATCTAAAACCACACTAAATTGGGTGAGTGAAAGAATTAAAATAACGATAATTTGGTAGGAGGTAAAAGGAACTTTTTCAGTGTTTTTATTCATAAGTTAACAAAAGTACAATAAGCAGGATTTTAAATCGATTTTACTTGTTAGATTTTGTTAATCAATTGAATTGATGTTATTGATTTTCTTTCTAATTTAGCTCAAAAAAATGAAATTCATTCCCTTATTACTTTTGCTATCAAGTATTATTTTATCTACGTCTTGCAAGAAAAAAACAAATCAAACAGAAGAACCAAAATTGATTATTAAAATTGTTGTTGATTCTACTCAAATTCGTTTGGGAAATTTAGGAACAGCAAGTACAATTCCAGTTGGAAATGCAGGTCAACATCCAAGTTTTAATTCAATTTCAGCTCATTATTTAGAATTTGCTCCAAGCTCATCAACTGCTTTGGGAAGTGGTGCTATTTTGTATCATGCACCTGAAACAAATGCTGGTGGAACTAATGCAATCGATTTTTCTCAAGCAATAATAAAGAAATCTGGAGAATTTTATTTAGAAATCCCATTGAAAGATGTGCCAGTTGGAAATTATGAATGGGTGCGTTTATCTCTATCCTATCAAAATTATGATGTTAAATTCCATTATGCAGGACAACCTTATACTGGCACTATCGCAAGTTTTGTGGGTTTTAAAAACTACATCACCTCTTTTTTAGTTAAAAATCAAACAGTTGCTGTTAATGCAAACAAATCTCAAGGATATTGGGCTTTTGAATCTATCGCAGGTGTTCAAACTGGACAAAGCGCTGGTTCAACGACTGTTCCAAATCCATTAGCATCAACTTCTCCAATTCCGGCAGGTTCTTGTGTGGTAACGGGTCAATTTGCAAATACTTTTTCAATTACTGGAAATGAGAAAACTAACATAACAGTTGTTATGTCTTTATCTATTAATAAAAGTTTTGAATGGAAAGATATGAACGGAAATGGAAAATGGGATGTAGATGCGGGTTCTGGTGAGGATGTTGTTGACATGGGATTAAGAGGTTTAATTCCGATTGTTCAATAAAAGTTAAATAATCAGTATAGACTATAAACTTTATAGATGTTTGATACGAAAGTTCTAATTTTAAAATCCTAATAATAATCACATATGAAAATAGAACAAATATATACTAGTTGCTTAGCTCAAGGAGCTTATTTTATTTCATCAAATGGTGAAGCTGTGGTTATTGATCCATTGCGTGAAATTCAACCATATATTGAAAGAGCTAAAGCTGACAACGTTAAAATCAACTACATATTAGAAACACATTTTCATGCAGATTTTGTTTCTGGACATGTTGATTTAGCAAAAGCAACTGGGGCAAAAATTGTTTATGGTCCTAACGCTAAACCAAGCTTTGAGTTTCACAGTGCGAAAGATGGTGAATTATTGAAAGTTGGAGATATTACTTTCAAAGTGCTTCATACTCCTGGCCACACGATGGAATCAACTTGTTATTTACTCATTGATGAAGGAGGAAAAGAATTAGCCTTGTTTTCAGGTGACACATTGTTTATTGGTGATGTTGGTCGTCCGGATTTGGCGCAAAAATCTGCTTTAATGACACAGGAAGAATTGGCAGGAATGCTATATGATTCTTTACACGAAAAAATAATTCCTTTACCAGATTCAGTTGTTGTTTATCCAGCACATGGTGCAGGAAGTGCTTGCGGTAAAAACATGTCTAAAGAAACAACAGATATTTTAGGAAATCAAAAAGTAACAAACTATGCCTTACGAGCTGACATGTCTAAAGTGGATTTTGTTAAAGAAGTTACAGATGGATTATTACCACCTCCAGGATATTTTGGGATGAATGTTGCAATGAATAAGAATGGATACGATTCGATTCAAGAAGTAATGAGTCGAGGTTTAAAAAAATTATCTGTTCAAGCTTTTGAAGCTGCTGCAAATGAAACGGATGCGATAGTTTTGGATACAAGAAACTCAATGGAATTCTCTAAAGGATTTATTCCAAATAGTATTTCAATTGGTTTAGAAGGTCAATTTGCTCCTTGGGTTGGTGCTTTAATTCCAGACGTGAAACAAGAAATTTTATTGATCACTGAACCAGGAAAAGAGGAGGAAACTGTAAAGCGTTTAGCTCGTGTTGGTTACGATTATGTAATTGGTTACTTAGTCGGTGGAATTGAAGCATGGAAAAATGCTGGAAAAGAAGTTGACAGCATTGGTAGAATTACTGCTGAAGAATTTGCAATTCAATTTGAAGAAAAGCCAATTGTAATCGATGTGCGTAAACCAGGAGAATTCAGTAGTGAACATGTTGAAAATGCGATTTCTATACCATTAGATTTTATCAATAATCACATGTCTGAATTTCCAAAAGAACAACCTTTTATTATACATTGTGCAGGCGGGTACCGAAGCATCATTGCTGGTTCCATCTTAAAATCTAGAGGTTTCAATAATTTCGTTGATGTTATTGGTGGTTACGGCGCAATTTCTAAAACAACGGTTCCAAAAACAGATTTTGTTTGTCCTACATTGAAATAATTATAGATACAATTTGATGAAACTTCGATTGGACTTATGTCCGCCAAGTATGATATCAAATTCAATTAGAGAAGCTGTTCGAGATTAAATTATGGTGTAATATAACCCTAAATAATTTCTCTGAACGTAAATTTCAATGTCAATTAATTCTTCGAACGAATTAGAAAATAACGCTATGAAATCTTTAAATTTTGAACTTTTTTATAATTTTATTGAAAAAAAATAAACTAAATAGGACAATCAATACTTGTAATACCTTTCTTACTACATTTACTCAAAATTCATAAATGAAAAATTTTGGTTTTGTACTTGTTTTGTTGCTAGTTTTTGCGTGTGAGGATTCGCGAAATAAAGCAAGTTCAAAGAAACAATCGAATGATATTCAAAACCAATCAGTAAATGGTGCTTACACAATTGACACAACAGAAGTAGCAAGTGAAAGTCGCGTTTTGATTGATAGTTTGGTAGATATTCGATCCATCAATCCAGAAATTCAAGTGGATTTGAAATATGCTACTGCCGATAATTTCATGAAAATGCGTTTATATGAACGTCTTCGAAGTGCTTATTTACAAAAGGATGTAGCTGTACGTATGTCGAAAAGTCAAGAATTACTCTCGAGCTTAAAACCAGGTTATCGTTTGTTAGTTTACGATGCAGTACGACCAGTGAGCGTACAACAAAAAATGTGGGATGCTTTGGATTCGATTCCACCATCTGAACGAGGGAAATTTGTTTCCAATCCACAGAATAGAAGTTTACATAATATGGGGGCGGCAGTTGATTTGACGATTATCGATGAAAGAGGAATTCCATTAGACATGGGAGCTGGCTACGACGACATTCGAAAAATTGCTTATCCCACTTTAGAACAAGAGTTTTTGGCAAAAGGTGAATTAAACGAAAAACACATTGCGAATCGAGAATTACTTCGAAAAGTGATGAAATCACAAGGTTTTCGTCCACTGGAAACTGAATGGTGGCACTTCAATGCTTGCTCACGTCCACAAGGAAAAGTGAAGTATAAAGTGTTAATGGAAGAACCTTAAAGTTGATTTAATCCAAGGTAAATTTACAATACTTAATAACGTGTCCACGAGAAGTAAACAACTTTTCGTAATACGTTTTTATGTGAAAAATAGACTTAGTTTCCTCGTCTAGATCTTCAGGAAGACTTCCATATAAATCCCACGTTAATTCTAGGCAGTTAAATTTATTTTCCTTGATTTGCTCTTCTGTATATTCAAAAAGAACGTCACTATCAGTTTTTACATGAATGATTCCACCTGGTTTTAAAATTTTTCGATAGCGCTCAATAAATAGGGGAGAAGTAAGTCTTTTTCTTGGTTTATTTGGTTGAGGATCCGAAAATGTTAACCAGATTTCATCCACTTCATTTTCAGAAAAAGAGTTGGTAATGTAATCGATGCGCGAACGCAAGAAAACTACATTTTTCATTCCTGTTTCAAGTACTTCCTTTGCTCCAATGTATATTCTGTTTCCTTTTAAATCGACGCCAATAAAGTTTTTGTCAGCATAATGCTTCCCAAGCCCAACGGCATATTCACCTTTTCCACAACCTAATTCTAAAACAATTGGATTTTCATTTTGAAACACACTTTCGCGCCACTTTCCTTTTAATTCAAAATCGTGTTCTCTTTCTGGTTCAAAAACGTTTTCAAAATCTTTAATTGCCGCAAATCGGCGAAGTTTATCTTTTCCCACTCTTTTATTGAATATTACTTGTATTGATTTCCATGTTTTTCATCACTTGATCTACCATTGATTTTAAAATGTTTTGTTCCGCATTTTTAGATTTTAAGATAAAATACGCTCCGTCCATATCCATTTCAAAATAAGCATAATCAAGCATTTCAGCAAAGGCTTTTCCTTCTTCTAAATCAAAACCAGACATGTCTAAACCATTGAAATTCACAAATCCAGAATATGGTTTTTTACCAAAGTTTTCACAATCTTTCGGTAAGATTAACTTTCCTTTTTTAGCATATAAAGCAGAACTTGAACCAACAATATTGGACCCTTTTAATTCTAATTTAGCCATATTTCCTTTCATCGATGTCATCATACCTTTAACAAATGCTAACGCTCCTTTACCTAAACCTATATTAAAGTTAAATTCAGGTTTAAAAGCACCTTCTTCTTCCACTTCTCCCATCATTACAACTCCCATTCTTCCTGTCCAAAGTCCAGCCAAACCTTCTTCTCCTGCGAAAGCCATTACCATTTGTGCTTGTCCACCACCAACTTTACTTAATTCACCCAGTGCGTTTGGAGCGAATTTATTGATGAATTCTTGCACTTTTTTCATGTTCAAATCCATAATCATTCCAGCTCTTGGTTTTCCAGAACCTAAATCAGCAAGAATTTTAGAAGCGTTATTTCCAAAAAACATCCATTTTTTCAATTCTTCAGAAAGGTAGTTTTCTGTTTTTATTTCGACTTTACCTTTTTCAAAAGAAATAACAGATTGAGAATAACAATTGGTAAGCATTTCTTTTAGCTCAGTTTCTTTGTCTTTTTCCATTTTAAGTTGACTCATGCTTCCAAGAAAAGAAGCTTCTAAATCAGCACCGAAAACGATATCACCTTTTTGTGAAATAATTTCTGTCACTTTGTTTTCTGGTGTATCTTCTTTTAAATCTTTCAACGCTTGTTCAATCAATTTTTTACCATCTGTCAAGCCTCTTTTGGTAACAAAAACAGCTCTGTTTTCTGTCACCGCAAATGCTACATCACCGCTTTCATGGAAATTAAACTCTTTTCCTTTCTCCATTGAAAGTCCACGTTGCTGAAGGTTTTTCGTTAATTTTTCTTTGTCTTTAACCTCTGCAAAAGCATAAATCAATCCTGGATTTCCATTTATATCAACTGTTCCTTCCATTGCGAAATAAACAGGAGTGTCAAAGTTTAAAATTGCTTGGATTGTTTTTAGTTCTTTATCAATTAATTTCCCAGCTTTGTCGATGTTTTTGTAATCTGCTTTGTTTAGAATTTCTTTCACATTGATAGATCCAAAAAGTGCGATTTTTTCGTTGGTTTCTACAAAGGCAGCGACATCTTCATTGATTGCTCGGTTTTCATTAGAACTACATGCAGCTAAAAGAAATAGTGCTGATAAGGTGAAAAGAATGTGTTTCATAAGGTTAAGTTAATTTGCTGCGAAATTATAACATATTTTACAGCTATTTGCACCACTCATCAAATTCCTTCTTTTAATTTTGTCAAATGCACTATGTAGAACCCCATTACAACTGGAGAGGTTATTATATCGCTTCTGAAGATCCGTCCTCTCCATTTTATGGTAGAGAGTACAGTGAATTCGAGTTTAATAATTCAATTTATAATTTTTACATTCACCCACAATGGGATACAATTGGTTCGCCGACTTTATTTATCAAGATACTTTTTACAGATTATGAAACTGGTTTTGTGATAATCGAACTTTTGGGCGAATGGAACGATGCGATTGAAAACGACATTATGATTTTGAAACGTGATATCATCGAACCCATTATGGAACAAGGAATTACCAAGTTTATTTTAATAGGTGAGAACGTTTTAAATTTTCATTATTCAGATGATTGTTATTACGAAGAATGGTTTGATGAAGTAGAAGATGGTTGGATTGCTATGGTAAATTTTCACGAACATGTGATTACTGAATTTGAACGAGCAAATATCGATCACTATTTTTTAATGGGTGGAGAATTGGAAGAAATCGAATGGCGAACTTATTTACCACAGCAATTTTTCGACAAAGTCAGCAGTTTAGTAAATAATAGAATTGGGTAGAATTTACGGTCTTTTACTTTTCTACCATTTTTCTAAATTCGTTTCAAATTTGAAATTCGGAAAAATCGAACTTAAATTTTGAACCAGTAATTCAGCATAATCCCTTTCGTTATCGGACACAAAGTCATATTGATCTTCCCATTCTTCATCATTGAAATAATGGTCGCTAAGAGGCGCGATTGCAACATTTTTATCAGTAATTTCAAATTGAGAATTCATAAGTTCACCTTCAGCTGTTAAGGTTTGAAACTCACGAATTAATTTCGCTAAAACTTCAGACAAATTTTCTTCTTCTGTTTCAGTTATTTCTTCTTCAAATCCAATTGAAACTAGTTTTGTTGCTGTTATTATTGTACCGAAGTCGCTCATGTTTTATTGATTTTAGGATTTTAAGACTGTATGATATTAAGACGATAAGACTTAAAGATATTAGGAGGGAATGATTTTATGAGGATGAGAAATAATGAACTGTTGCCTTCGAGAGCCTTAGTCAACAGTTGGCTGCTGTTCATGGTATAACAGTAGGCTGAGGCTCTCAAAAAAAAGTAGGCTGAGGCTCTTCGAAGCCTACGGCTTTTTATTTCCAACTCAACAAATTATAATGTTCCAATTTTTTATTTAGTCCGTATTTTAATTGAATTTCGCGTAGAATTCGTTCAACTTTTTCCTTTTTAATTGAGCGTTCAGGATACAAACCAATGATTTCGCGTGCTGGAACTCCCAAAGAGCTCACCAAATGTTTCAGTTTTTCGGCTTTCCCTTCTAATTGAACATTTTCAGGAACAAGCGTGTAACCTCCATTTTTATCCACCATTTTCGTTAAAAGATCGATATTTCCACCTTGATAATTCCATTCGTCAGATACACCATCATTTAGTTTACAAAAATGAATCATTTGCGTCCGTAAACAATTTCCTTTGCTTAATAACCAAGGGTGAAGATTTTGTAATTCTTCTAAAGAAATTTCATTTCCATTAATAGTTGGGCAATAAATCAATATTTCTTCATTGAAAAGAGGAATCGTTCTTAAACGTGGGTCGTAATGTGGTCCTGCTAAAATGGCGATATCTATTTCTTTGTGTTCCATCGCTTCAATCAACTCGGTAGTTTTCATTTCTTCAATGGAAAGTTTGACATTTGTTAGACTTTCTTGCCAAATCCCAAACATATCAGGAACCAAATAATGCGCAATTGTGGGAATTACACCAATTTTGATTTCTTCTACAAAAGAACCATTTACTCTTTCTTTGAGCAATTTAATTTTTTCATTTTCACTTAATATTTCCCTAAGAATTGGCAATAGATTTATCCCGAAATTTGTCAACTTTAGTGGATAAGAACTTCTGTCGAAAATTAAGTGTTCCAATTGCTCTTCTGCTTTTTTAATTTGCATAGAAAGCGTTGGCTGGGTAACATAACAACGTTCGCTTGCTTTTTGAAATTGTAGTTCCTCGCTTAAAACTACTATGTAATGCATTTGTTGAATAGAGAGCATAAAATATAAATTAATTTGATAAAAATATAAATAATATTGATAATAATTATGATTATTCAGATCTAACTTTGTCCCACAATTAAAAAAATGAATTAATCGTCAACAAAAACAGAGGTATATAATACATTTTAGACGCACAAAAACAGTTGTTAATTGTTGAAAGAGCATTGTTAAGAGAATCGTCTGAAATTGACGATGAAGGAACAAATGCTTATATCAGTGATTTGATACGAGAAAAAGAAAGAATAAATTGAATGTTTAATGCGAGGTTAGATAATACAATTAAGTAAAATCAAGCACAAATAGTTAAATTTGCAACTAAATTAGTAATCATCAAATAAAAAATAAAAACTATGGCAACATTAGTAGGAAAACAATTTCCAGACATTACAGTAAAAGCTATCGACGAAATGGGCGATGCGTTTCAATTAAACGTGCTTAAACAAGCGGTTGAAAACAAGAAAAAAGTAGTTTTATTCTGGTATCCAAAGGATTTTACATTCGTTTGTCCAACTGAGATTCACGCATTTCAAGAAGCAGCTGCTGAATTTGCAAAAAGAAATACAATCGTTATCGGTGCGTCTTGTGATACTGCTGAAGTACATTTTGCTTGGTTAAATACAGCAAAAGACAACGGTGGAATTGAAGGTGTTAAGTTTCCAATCTTAGCTGATTCAACACGAGTTTTAGCTTACGAATTAGGAATCTTGGATTATGACATGTATGATGAAGATGGTCCTGCAGGTGATAACGTTCCTTACAGAGCAACTTATTTGTTAGACGAAAACGGAATGGTTTTCCACGAGTCAGTAAATCATTTTCCAGTAGGAAGAAACGTTCATGAGTATATTCGTTTAATTGATGCATTTACGCACGTTCAAACACACGGAGAAGTTTGTCCAGCAAACTGGGAAGAAGGAAAAGATGCGATGAAAGCAACTAGAACTGGAACTGCTGAATATTTAAGCAAGCACTAAAAAAATAAATTATGTTTTCAGAAATCACAGAAGATAACCTCGAACAATTATTAGCTTCCAACAAAAAAGTAATGGTGCAATATGGCGCTACTTGGTGTGGAAACTGTAAGATTACAAAACCGAAATTCAAAAGAATGGCGGAAGAGAATGAAGGAATCGAATTCTATTATGTAGATGCAGAGAAATTCCCTAATTCTCGAAAGTTTGCAAACGTAAGTAATTTACCAACATTTGCTGGTTTTGTTAACGGTGCTTTAGTGAAGGAAGCTCAAGGAAATAAAATAGAAACCATTCAAGAAGTACTCCATGAGGTTACCGCTAATTAAACACATTGTCGAGTTCATTGAAGTGAACGACGAAGATTATATCATCGAAACAATGGAAACACTTGAAAATCTAATCGAAGCTCCGGGAATTAAAGACGAAGAACTAGATGTGATTGGAGAATTGCTTTCTAATTATTCAGGAGCATTAGAGGTTCACAAAGAAATTCAAGCAGGAACGCCCAAAAGAGATGCTTTGAACGGATTTATGAAACGAGTTACTGGATCAATCAATTAAAATTTAAAAATTAAGTTTTTTGAAAGTCGGCTGAAAAGTCGACTTTTTTTGTGCCTTGAAAATTAATTAATCCTAAATTTACAAGAATCATTCATTCCGTTTTTTTATTATCCTATGCCTTATTTTATTAATCTTTTTGGAGAAAGTTTGCGCTATTGGATTTGCGATTTACCACAAGAAACGTATGATTTTATGCGTAAGTACAAAGAAGAAAACAGTAAATCGTGGGAAGAATTATTTTTCGATTTTGACTTTCTAAATACTTTTGGGTTTAATCATTGGTCCGAACTAACTGAGCATCCTGAATTTCGTGGTTTTTTGATTACCAAAAACAATCGCATCGAAGTTAAAGGTAAAACGAAAAAAGTTTTGAAACTAACTGCAACTGAATTGCTTAATCAAAACACCTTGTTTCCGCTTTATCAAGTTTCAATGGTGGAATCAACTTTGCATATGAATGGATCGAAACGTTTTGTTTTACTGAATTATGAAATTGGACAATTCGCAAAATATAGCTTTGAAAGCGATTCATTTGAAGTGGATAAGCTCGATTTTCAGGTGAGTCAATTTCCCTATTCGAATGCTGATTGTTTATTAGTTAACGTCCAATATCAAGGTATAGAATTAAAAATGTTACAAGAAGATACGCTTGTCAATAAAATGCAAGTTATTGAGGTGTCTTGATAATTGTGAAGATTCTTTTAAAACCTTGATATAACAATGAAATTTAGCGATTATCAATTCAATTTTTTGAGTGTTAGTAATCGTACCAATAAAATAATTGCATATTTAAAATCAATAATTTAATCGAAGTGAGGGCTATTTGGTGAATATAAGCGAACAATCTCCGGCCTTGAATTTCTTGGTTTTAACTACTGAACTGTAACTGTTAATTTTTAAAATTTCTGTAAGAACATTTTTAAAAAAGTTCAGTTTCAGAAAGGAGTTAAAATTGTTCGCTACGTGTTGTAAATACATGTTTAACAGTAATTTGCGAACAAAGATAAATTCAGAGCCTTGATTTTTTGATTCTTTTTCATCAAGGAAAAAGAATGGCAAAATGAAAATATTAGCTCAATTTGCGATTTTATTATAATCATGATTAGAATTTTTAAAAGGATATACAAAAGTGAATATTCAACTTTCCTATTTAAACAAGTTTAGAATTTTACCAAAAAAAGCATGTTCATCTGCTTTCATTAATGCGTTTGACATAGAATCCAATTTATTCACTAAGCGATCGATGCTTTCAATGGTGTTTTCAAATTCTTTCTTTTCTTCTAAATTATCTGATTCAACCGTTTTTAATTCATTTAAATGTTGAATTAAAGGTTCAATTTCTCTTCGCTTTCGTTCACGTACAATTCGTTTAGCTACTTCCCACATATCTTTTTCCGCTCTAAAAAACTCCCTTCTTTCTCCTAAGATTGTTTCTTTATACACTAAATTCCAATTGATTAATTCACGAACATTCGTATTGGCATTGCCTCTAGAAATTTGAAGTTTTCCCATAATTTCTTCTGTGCTCAATGCATTTGGACTTGTTATTAAAATAGCGTGAACTTGTGCCATTGAACGGTTAATTCCCCACTGAGATCCAAAATTCCCCCATAAGTTGATAAACTGATTTTTTGCTTGCTCTAATTCCATGAACCAAAGATAATTGTTTTCATTTTATTTTGAAAGTTTAGAAAATATAAGATGTTAAAATTTAGAATATAAGCTAGTTCAATTTGAAAAAATAGATTTAAGTATTTTTTTCTTAAAGATTAATCCGAAAGCTATAATTCTATTATTATTAAAATAGATTGAAAATCAAATCAACTTATTTCTTCTAAATATCCTTCTCACGGGAATTTGCAGACTACCAAAGATTTCGTAAGTATTTAATGAATCAATATTGAAGATGTATCTTGTTCCTTCTTTTGTCCATATAACTTGATTTCTGGTACTTTGCTCTGTTTTTGGTGCTTGTTGACCAGAATAAAATTGGTAACTTTTTCTATTATTGGTTGAATGCAATAATGGAGAAAATAAAAATCTAAAGTTTTCTTGCTCTTGCGTTAAAATTCCTTTTTTAAGTAATTTGTTGATGAAAATGGAAGCGTGATAAGTCGATGTAAAATAAACGGAATAGCCTGGAACAGTAACTTCTCTTGTTTTTTCGACCTCGGCAGTATTAAAGTCTTCGTCTAATTCTGTTTCAATATATGTTTCTTGAACTGTTTGTAAACCACCTTCCATAAAAGATAAATCTCCATCCCAAGCTTTGAGAAAATCAACAAATGGAAAACCAAAACGCTTGCCAATCTTTGCTAATTCCTTGTATAATTTATCTTCAGGGTGTTTTCTTAATTCTGATATATCTAAATGTAATTCAATTGATTTTGTTGCATTTTCAATATTTCTAAAACCTTTACCGATAAGTTTTTTGTAAATATAAAATGGAGATTCTTTTTTTAAATAACTTTTTAAATTGAAACTTAAAGAATCACTATCATGTGCAAACATTGCTGTTTTGATTCCCATACTCTTAAGTCGTTCCCAATTTGAATAAATCACTAAATGTTCATTTCTAAATTGTTTTTTGTTTAAAAACGTTTTCCAAGTTTCATTAATTCCTAAATATTTGGCTTTTGTAACTTGATTAAAATGGCTAATAAAATCTGTTCCTTTAAAGTAAAAAAGATAATTCCTACCATAATGTAAGTACATTTTTTCTTTTTTAAACCTATAGATTTGATGTTCATTTATAATTGTATCTTCTATCTCAATAAACTTTCGAAGTCGTTCTATTCCTTGGCTTATTTTTGAAGAATCACTTACTTCTAGCATACATCCCCAATCACCACTTTCATTTCCAAATAGATAAACTTTTTTTTGAAGATTTAATCCATACATTTTACCTTGACCTAAAAGAAATTCATAGGAAGTAAAATCACGAAAAGGAATCTTGTGGTAATACATCATTCCACTTGTTTCACGAGCTAAATCCAAAACATTTACTTTTCCAACAAAATCAGCATTAGGAAGTCGATCAATTAATCTTGGTGGCGTAGGTTTTTGAAAAAAGAATGGTTTAAAGTACAAAAATGCACCCAAAGCTGCTGATAGAATAATGATTGTTATTGTTTTGCGAATCAAAGCTATTATTTTGTTACAATGTAAATAGAGTTGATTAAATCTAATAAATGTTTGCCTGAGGTATCATCTCCTTGAAAAGTATATTCGATTTTGAAATCTGTTTTTTTGATTGTTGTTTTGCTTGAAAGTAATTCAAGACTTCCTGATTTCCCTTTCAATGTTTGAATAATTTCATTCTGACGATCATTTAAAACGTCCATTGGAAAACGATTGATTGTTTCCGCAACATTTATATTCGCGTACATAAATCCACTTTTCTTTGCTTTTTTTCCTGCTTTACGATTTAATTTATTGCTTGCGTAACCATTGGAATGATTTATAGCTAAATCTTCATCATTGGTTAAGATGAACAATCCATTTTTATTAATCATATATAGTGGCGCAGCGTCAAAAATAGCGTTTTCAAAAATCCAATAATTTCCTTTGTTTTGAATTTTTGATGTCAATCTTCCCATATGTTTAAGGATTTTCTCTGGAATATCTTTTCTATCGATTGTTATTCCATAAGTGAAAATCGGCATATCTTCTTCAGCTTCTGCTACTCTCTCTCCGTATTCAAACGTTTCTTCATCATAGAAAAATTCAATTTTCTTTGTTTTGATTTTTTTGAATCCATTAAATGAACCAAACATACTTCCTTTATATGTACCGAAAAGCGCATCTTTGTTAATGAATTCATTCAATAATTCAATCGTCAAAACGTTCATCGCAATTTGAGCATTTTTTTCTTCACTAAGAATCGGCATAATAATTTCGTAAGCTTTTTCGTAAGCTTGACGCATATTTACGTTGTAAGAAAAGTAACCTGAACTATTATTTGGAATGTATTTTAAGATGTTTTTATCGAATTTAGAATCATTCATTTCTTTGTAAATCGCCCCTAAACCAACACCGTATTCTGCTGTAATATCAAATTGAACGGCATGTTCTTTTAAATAAATATCACCCAAAATTACATTTCCAGCATACAATTCTTGAATGTCTTTATACAAACTTGGAAGTACTGTTTGAAAATACCAAAGTCCACTAGCTTTATCAATATTACGAGCGTTATCCATGTAGAAAACTCCTTCTGAATTGTGCGTCAATTGAATAGCAAAACGACTATCGAAAGAGGGTAAATTAATATTTTGAACTAGTAATTCATTCAAAATCAATTCTAATTGAGCTTGTTGTAAAACTAATTGAACGCTATCTCTTAACTCATAATAGTTTTTCACATTTGGATCCTCTGACGCGTCTGGAAATAATTCTGTTTCTTCCTCAATGACTTCTTCCTCTTCCCCAAAAACTTTTTCATCTAAAATAGATGGCTCTTCTATTTCATCTCCGAAATAATCAAAAGGACTTTCATTTCCACGAGCATACCAAATTGAATCAGTCCTTTCGGAAATGTAATCCATTGTTGGTTCTACGCGTATTAATAATGCGCTGTTTTCACGAATGATTAAATTATTAAAAAATGAACCGTAAACCTTTGTTTTTTCATTGCTCATTTTTTCAATCAAATCGAAATCGTCAAAGACAGTAAATAATTTTTGTTGATCTTTTACACCAAATGAAAAACCTGATATTTCTGATTTTTGAGCTTTACCGTAAAAAACATTTAACTTTTGGTTGAAATCTAAACCAGAATCTTTTAAAGTACTTCCAGTTGTTGAACCATCGAAAAGTTCTTGGTGCACTTCATACATGAAATCATAACTGATAAGTTCATCAAGAGAAATTTTCTGAAAAAGATTTATATTGTTGATACTGAATACTGTAACAGCATCTTTTGGAATTAGATTTTCGGATTTTTGAGCTTTTACACTTAAAAAGCTTAGTAAAAATCCAGAAAATAAAAGTTGTTTTTTGAAGGACATCGATGTGTGAATATTTTGCGAAATTACGAAAATATTCCTAGTTTTTATTGGAAATCAAATAGATTACATTTTCTAAAATATTTGGATTTTCTTTCAAGCTATAAGTATCTGTTTTAACCATTACTGCTTGCCTATTTTTTGATAAAATAGCAGAAGGGTTAGAAAATTTATCAACTGTTTTGTCAAATCGAGAAATAGAAGTGTAAGTTCCTAGTTTCAATTGATCAATATCATTTTGCTTTAAATCTTTTACTTTATTCATTGTAATTGCTGGAATTGATCGGGTTAGTTTTGTTCCATCCCAAATAATCCAATTGTGATTTAATTCAGAAGCGTTTTTTTCTTTTGTCAAACTACTGATTGTTGTCTTAATTCCTTCTTGTAGCAAGAGAACGTTAGTGAAATCACAAGAGAACTTAAAAATGAAATCTGTATAGTTTTCTTCAATTTTTACATTTGAAATACCATTTTGAGCATCTAATGTTTTTATAAATTGCTGTACTTTTTCTTTTATATCTTCAATTTTTGGAACCTTTTGACCATCTAAACTATCTAAAGCTAAAATTGAATTAACTTTTATTTTATTGGAACTCAGATTGACATTATAGCGAAATGTCCCAGAACCATCAGCGTGTATAGTCAAATCGTCCATAATTTCGATACATGAACTCAAGCTAAAAATAAGTATCAATAGAATTGTTAAGTTTTTTATCACGGTTAAGATTTAAAATCGATGTATTTTTACAAATAAAGTGCCAAAGTTAATTCCTAAATTTAAAATAAAGAACCTTGAATAAAATCTTCTTTGTAGAATGTTTGAATATCCTTTACATTTGGGTTTTTAGAATTTATAATTCGTTTGTCAATTAAATGTGCTTCAATTTGAGATTCAGCTAGGATTTTTACTTGATTTATTTCTATTAATGAATCTGATAACCATGGTTCAATTTCTGTTTCAGCTAATAAAAGTGGCATTCTTTTTTTTGAATTATGAATCTCAGCTAAGAAAGAGTTGGCTTCACATGTCAGTATTGTGAAGGTTTTAATTTTTCTCAGCGTTTTTGGTTGAATCCATTCGCTATATAATCCCGCCATAGAAAATAGATCTTGCGATTTTGGAAATACAAAAAATGGAAGTTTGTCTTTTCCCTTGTGTTGCCATTCGAAATAACCTGTGGATGGAATAATGCAACGTTTTTGTTGAATCAATCCTTTGAAGGAAGGAGTTTTATCAATTGTTTCAATTCGTGCATTAGGAGTTTTTGAAGCAATTTCGGAAAAGTTTTCTCCTTTAAACCAATTAGGAACCAATCCCCAATTCATCAATTCCATTTCAGGTTTTTGGGTGATAATTCGCCAATCAGGAAAACTAAAAGCTGAAGCATAAAATAGGGGAGTGTCCGGAAATTTAAAAGGAATTTCTTTTTTGTATTTTTTCGCTAAATCAATATTTTTAGAAGTTGAGGAATTACTGTAACACATTTGAAGATAATTAATTTACAAGGTTCTTTTCGGTTCAATATGAATCAAAACATCAGCGATTTCAGGAAGTTGAATCATCAAAAAATCTTTCAACTGGTGTGAGATTTCATGCCCTTCAAAAACGCTTAATTTACCATCAACCTCGACATGTAAGTCTACAATATAAACCATACCTGTTTTACGAACCAAGCACTTTTCAGTATCCAAAACGCCTTCAACTTTTGTTGCTTCCTTACGAATTTGAACAATTAAATCATCGTGTAAGTGTTCGTCCATGATTTCCCCAAGTGCTGGTCTGAAAATCAAGAACGCATTGTAAACGATGAAAACAGATGCTAGTAATGCTGCCCAATCGTCTGCTTTTTCGTAGCCTTTTCCGAAAAACAAAGCTATGCTAATCCCAACAAAAGCCATTACAGATGAGATCGCGTCACTTCGGTGGTGCCAAGCGTCTGCATGTAAAGAACTAGACTTGGTTTCTATACTTTTTTGTTTCACATAACGGTAGGAGAATTCTTTTATTAGAATTATCACACCCAATACATACAAGGTAAAAACTTCAGGTTTTTCTTGTGGTTGTTGTAAATTTCGAATGCTTTCAACGGCGATTATTGTGGCTGAAATCAACAGAAATCCAACAACAGCAAAAGTCACTAATGCTTCTGCTTTTCCATGACCATAAGGATGATTTTCATCGGCAGGTTTTGACGAATAATTTAATCCAAAAAGTACAAGTAAACTTGCAAAAACATCAGTGGTTGATTCTATTGCATCCGCAATCATTGCATCTGAATGTCCAAAAATACCGGTAATTCCTTTGGTGATTGCCAACCCCGCATTTGAGATTAAACTTAGAAAAGCTGTTTTTTGAGCTGTTTTTTTATTTGAATCCATTTTAGGTCAAAGAATAACTATTCTTTGTTGGTTTTAAATTGCGTTTAAATCAAACTTTTTATAATGAAAAATTACTTGATGTATTCAATCTCCTCATAGATCAAATAGGGAATTTCTAAATATTTTATTTCTTTTTTCCATTCCTGAGGGTTTGGATTAGCAGTATTGAATAAATTGATTCCTATTAATTTGATTTGTTTTTGATTGAAAAGATTTAATCGTTGAGTTCTTTTTAATGTAATGTCACTTTTTATTTTTAATATTTTATCCGTTGCATTTAAGCTTTTGAAAGTATCTAATTCTAAAAAGTAAGCCCAAGCTTTTGAACTAATTAGTTCCGTTAAGTTATCAATTATATAGCTACCTTTCAAAGGGTCATGAACTTTATCAAAATAACTTTCTTCTTTCAATAAATTGGAAATATTCGCAGCCATACGATAGGCAAAATCAGAACTTCCAACCGTAGAATTTTGGTCATATGGATGCACTACAATACTATCTGAACCTCCAGCAGCAGCTGACATTAATTCAGTTGTTTGTCGCAGTAAATTCGTGTGTTGATCTTTCAAAGATTTATTTGACCAGCCAATATGAGCTACAATTTCAATTGAATTTTTAGAGCCATAAGCTGCTGTAATTTGTTCCCATAAATAACGTAATGCACGAATTTTTGCAATTTCTAAGAAATAGTTACTCCCAATTCCAATTGATAATGAAAGTTGATTCGGTAAAAAACCACGATTAAGTAACTCATGTCCAGTTGATAAAATTAAACCAATTTCTTGCCATGTGGTTGCTCCAACTTGTTGAATTTCAAAACCATTAATACTTACAACTCGATTTGAAGTTAAGGATTTGATTTCATTTTCTAAGGTTGCAAAAACACTTGATAATGGGTCGGTTTCAAAAGAAAAATATTGAATTTTTGCAACGTAGCTTGAAGATAAAAATGAGCTTAGTTGCGTAGTATTCGTGAATTGTAATCGGGTATGAATATACTCAACTTCGATATCATTTAATAATAATACCCAATCAATTTCTATTGATTTTAGATTGAAAATCAATTCATTATAACCTTGGTTTAAGTTTTTTAGTGCTAACTTATTTGCAGATTTTTCATCGTTCACTTCAATGAAAGCACTTACATTCCAGTTATTTGATTCGTTTATGACTTCTGAATTAAAATCCTTTTCTGAAGCCTTGGTTATATCCAACGAAATTTCTTCAATTTTGTCTGTAAATTCAATTTTTACAGCATCATCTTTTAATTCTTTTAAAATTTGCGCTTTCCAAGTTTCTGTGCTTGTTTCAGTGAAATCGAGTTGAAAATCATTCATTGGTTTTGATTTGAATTCCCAAAGATACAATAGTTGTTTTTATCATATTAAATTTTTGTTTGTTTGATTTTTTGAAAAACAAAAGTTATAACCTAAAAATCACTTCCAATACTTTTCGTTTATATTGACTAAATAGTTTTCACTTCGATTAAATACTTTATTTTCAAGTTAAGAATATATTATTGATGAGTTTGCGAGTAATCACATTTTTTTCTAATTCAACGGATATTAAAAAAAAATAATTGTATTTTCTCTTTTTATTGTATATTAAATTCATTCTATTACTGTTTGAATATTCTTTTGTTAGGAAGTGCACATAAAAAAAGCCGTAAACTAGTTCACGGCCTTTGATTTATAGAAAGAATAATTCAATTAATGTTTGTGACCATCATGAGAATCGTGGTTATGCCCATCGTGTTCATCTTTAGTCGGTGCTTCAACTGAAATTACTTCGATGTCAAAAACTAAGTCGGAGTAGGGTGGAATTGCCCCTGGACGTCCACCTTTTCCATACGCTTGAAAATAAGGAATGAATAATTTCGCTTTTCCACCAGCACCCAACAAGGCAATACCTTCTTCAAATCCCGCAATCATGCGTTGTTTTTTAAAATTAAAGTCCATTGGTTGGTTTCTGTCACGAGACGAATCAAACTTTTTACCTTCAGCTCTTAAAGTTCCTACATAATGCAATGAAACTTTAGAACCTTCAACTGGTTTCAACTTTTTTCCTTTTTTCTCCATTACATAAACCAAACCTGATTTTGTCATTTTGGCTTTTTTGTAAATTTTCTTCACTTCAGCAAACATAAAAGCTTTGTATTCGTCTTCCGACATCGCTGCAATCTTAGCATAAGCTGCATTTTTCTTGTCTTCCTCGGCCTTTTTTGGTGCATATACTTTATTAAATTCAGTGTTTGCATTCCAGTTTTTAGCCTCAGCTCCAACACGTACAATTTTGATAGATTCAATTTTGTCTCCTTGTTGAACAGCATCTACCACTTCTTGACCTTTGATTACGTGACCAAAAACAGTATGTTTTCCGTCCAACCAAGGTGTTGCTTTGTGTGTAATAAAGAATTGACTACCATTTGTAGCAGGACCAGAATTTGCCATTGATAAAATTCCAGGACCGATATGTTTTAATTCCGGGACAATTTCATCAAAGAATTTATAACCTGGGTCACCTGTTCCATCGCCTTTTGGACAGCCACCTTGAATCATAAAATCTTTGATAACACGGTGAAAAACAAGTCCATTATAGTAAGGTTTAGTCACATTTACAGCATCAACTTTTAAATTTCCTTCTGCCAAACCAACAAAATTTCCAACGGTCATTGGTGTTTTTTGATGTTCTAAAACGCAAACAATCAGTCCTTTTGTGGTATTGATTTCGGCGTAAATTCCTGCATCATAAACGGCTTCTTGGGCAAATAGACGAATAGAAACAAGCGATAAAGCAGCGATTAAAACTTTAATTTTCATCTTAATTTTTATTTAGAAATTCCTAATAATTCAACTTCAAAAACCAATGGCATAAATGGTTCGATAATACTTCCAGGTTGTGGATTTGCGCCATAAGCCAACTCTTGAGGAATGTAAAATTTGTATTTCCCTCCAACTTTCATCAATTGTAATCCTTCCGTCCAACCTTTTATAACCTGATTTAAACCAAATTCAATAGGTTCACCACGATCCACTGAGCTGTCAAAAACGCGACCATCAGGAGTTGTACCGTGGTAATGAACTTTTACCTTAGAAGTAGCTGTTGGTTTTTCGCCTTTTCCTTCGGTGATAACTTCATATTGTAAACCACTTGCTGTTACATTAACCGTTGATTTTTTCTTGTTGTCAGATAAAAACTTTTCTCCTTCAGCTATGTTTTTACTGTTTTCTTTTTCAGCCAATGCCTTTGCCTTATTTTGAAAATAAGCATTTACGATGGTATTACTTGGATCACCACATTTTGGTGGATTCCCATTAAAAACATCCTTTAATGCAATCATAACAATTTCTACATTCGCTTCGCTAAAGTCTTTTAAAATACTTGCGCCAATGTTTTGTCCAATCAAGTATGAAACAGAATCCACTCTGTTTGCAAGCTTAACTGGTGCTTGTGCAAAAGCAGTCATTGAAAACAAACTTGCACTTAAAATAAATAATCCTTTTTTCATCTTTTTTACATTTTAATTTCGGGTATCAATTCCCCACAACATTTTATTTCTAATTGTATCTAAAAAATTATTGTCTTCAAATTTAACAACATTGATCATAAATTCAGCCTTGCGAATCACAACTTGCTCTCCTTGTCGAATACTTTTTGAATTACCATCCAAACTTAATAAATAAGTTCGGTCGCGTCCTTCCACTTCTAAAGAAATAGGTAAATGATCAGGAACGACCATCGGGCGAACATTCAAATTATGGGGAGCAATTGGGTTTAAGATATGTACTTGACAACCAGGGGTTATGATAGGTCCACCGCAACTTAAACTATAAGCAGTTGAACCTGTTGGTGTTGCAACAATTAAACCATCAGCCCAATACGTATTCAAGTATTTATTATCTAAAGAAGCATGTACCGTAATCATCGATGATGTATCTTTTTTGTGCAAAGTCAGCTCATTCAAAGCAAAATTATCAGCTCCAAATAAATCTTCTTCTGTATGTACTCGCAACAAAGAGCGTAATTGGAATTCGTATTCTTTGTTTTTTACTTGTGACAAGGTCTCATACATCGCATCTTTGGAGATATTAGAAAGGAAACCTAATCTCCCTGTATTAATTCCCATTATAGGAACGCCAGAATTTCGTATATAACTTACTGTTTTCAAGAAAGTTCCATCGCCACCCATGCTGATAACTAAATCTAATCCTGAATGAAAATCTTTGTGATTTCTAAACACTTCGTAATTCGCTGAAATCCCTGATTTTTGAATTAACTGATTATTCAATTCTTCTTCAATCACTGGTTTCCATCCAAATTCCTCTAAAATTTCAAGTAATTTGATGAAATATTCTGCTGTTTGTTTATTAACTTTTCTTCCGTAAATAGCTACTCGCATACTCAAAACTTCATAAAATTCATTAAGGCATCATAGCGCCAATTTAAATCCTCATCGCCCATTCCGTATTGAAAAGAAGCTTTTACAAGATAGTCGTAACGTTCAAAAGTACGAATGATACTTGTTAAATCTAATTGATTGATTTTCAATGTTACATCAAGTTTAGTTGAATCTGGATTAGAAAGAATGTAAGAGCTTAAAATACGAGCATTATTACTTTCAACAATTTGTGCGATTTGCGCCATTGAATAATCTACTGTATTTACTTCTAAAATCAATAATCCTCCTGATTCTTTTATACTTCCGGTGTTAGCTAATTCGGTCATGAGCTTGTAGATACTCGTACAACCAACGTAATGTTCTTGTTCGTCCAAAATTGGAATCACACTTAATTTAAATTCTGACATTTTGGCAAGTACTTCGTATATGTGTGCCGAAGATTTCACATAAGGTCGAGGTAAATGTTGAAATAAGCCGTCTAACGTTTTATCTAAATCTAAATGATCGAGAATATCTGACTCTGAAACAACTCCAACGAAATTCCCATTTTTTAGGACAGGCAAGTGAGAAACTTTGAATTCGTCCATCCAATTTATGGCCTTTTCGCCTGTGTCTGTGTGTACTAGAGGGGGAATTTCCTCCGTAATTAAATCATTTGCTATCATAAGAAGTGCCAAAGTAGTAAAATCCTTTCAGAGTTTGTAATTTTGCTTGTCAAATTTTATACCAATGTCAAAACTTAGTGTCAATATCAATAAAATAGCAACTATCCGTAATGCACGTGGTGGCACTCTACCTAATGTGGTTCAGTTTGCAGTCGATTGTGAACGTTTTGGTGCTGACGGAATTACAATTCATCCTCGTCCAGATGAACGTCATATTACTACTAAAGACACGTATGATTTGAAAGAAGTGGTAACAACTGAGTTTAATATCGAAGGTTATCCCGATGCTCGTTTTATGCAATTGATTAAAGATTTGCGACCAACACAAGCGACTTTGGTTCCAGATCCGCCAGGAGTTTTAACCTCTAATGCTGGTTGGGATACAATTCAGCATTTTTATTTTTTGCAAGAAATTTGTCAAACAATAAAGGATTTAGGAGTTCGCACTTCAATTTTTATTGAACCAAAAAATGAGTTGATTGAAAATGCTGCAAAACTAGGTGTGGAGCGTATTGAATTGTACACTGGACCCTATGCTGAACATTTTCCAATAAATAGAGAAGAAGCAATTGCAGCTTATGCAGAGGCAACAAAATTTGCAGTCAATCATGGACTTGGTATAAATGCGGGACATGATTTAAGCCTTGAAAATTTGCGCTTTTTCAAACAATCCTTAGTTCAGTTAGACGAAGTTTCAATAGGTCACGCCTTGATTTCAGATGCTTTGTATTTAGGAATTGAAAATACGATTCAGCGCTATAAATTGTTGTTGGCAGACTAAGGATGTTAATAATAAGAAAACTAGCTTAAAAGTTCGTGTTTTCACCATAAATAAAACCCTTATCTTTGACAAAATTATTTTAATGAAAGTTTACAATAACATCCTTGAAACTATTGGAAACACTCCTTTAGTTCGAATTAATAAATTAGCATCTGATATTTCAGCACAAGTTTTTGCGAAAGTTGAAACAACAAATCCAGGTAACTCTGTGAAAGACAGAATGGCTTTGAAAATGATTGAGGATGCAGAAAAAGCTGGATTATTGAAACCTGGAGGAACATTAATTGAAGGAACTTCTGGAAATACAGGGATGGGATTAGCATTAGCGTGTATCATTAAAGGATATAAATTAATTTGTGTTTTAAACGATAAACAATCCAAAGAGAAAATGGATATTTTACGTGCTGTTGGAGCGGAAGTTGTGGTTTGTCCTACGGCTGTTGAACCAACTGATCCACGTTCATATTATTCTGTTTCAAAAAGATTAGCAACTGAGATTCCAAATTCTTGGTACGTAAATCAATATGATAATTTGTCAAACCGTCAAGCACATTATGAATCTACTGGACCTGAAATTTGGGAACAGACGGAAGGGAAAGTGACGCATTTTGTGGTAGGTGTTGGAACAGGTGGTACGATTTCAGGTGTTGGAAAATACTTGAAGGAGAAAAATCCAAACATCAAAATTTGGGGAATTGATACCTATGGTTCGGTATTCAAAAAGTATAAGGAAACTGGAATTTTTGATGAAAATGAGATTTATCCATACATCACAGAAGGTATTGGAGAAGACATTCTTCCTGCGAATGTTGATTTTGACGTAATTGACCTTTTTGAAAAAGTAACTGATAAAGATGCGGCTGTTTACACAAGACGTTTGGCACGTGAAGAAGGGATTTTTGTGGGAAATTCGGCAGGTTCAGCAATTAAAGGTTTGATTCAATTAAAAGATAAATTGACTGCTGATGATGTTGTTGTTGTTTTATTCCACGATCATGGTAGTCGTTACATTGGAAAAATATTCAATGATGATTGGATGCGTGAAAGAGGTTTCTTAGATGAAAATATCATTACAGCTGGAGATTTAGTAGCGAAACATGCAGATAAACCTTTAGTTTCTTTATATGCTGAGGAATTGGTTTCACATGCAATTGCAAAAATGCGCAACTTCGGTATTTCCCAGATTCCGGTTACTAAAGATGGTAAATTCGTTGGATCTGTCGATGATAGCCATGTTTATCAAGTCTTGGTTGATCATCCTGAATTACGTGACGCATCAATTTCTTCAATCATGGGGGCGCCTTTTCCTGTAGTTAAGACAAATACGAACATTGAAGACTTATGTAAATTAATTAATAAGCAAACGCCAGCAGTTTTAGTAGAATTACCTAATGGTAAATTCCATATTGTTTCGCGTTACGATGTAATTTCAGCAATGTCCTAATGGGAAAACGCACATTCGTCGATCAAATGGGGCGAAGTGTTGAAATTTCATTTCCGCCTAAAAGAATTGTATCCATAGTTCCTTCTCAAACGGAGCTACTACATTATTTAGAATTGGAAAATGATGTTGTTGGAATCACCAAATTTTGTATTTATCCCGATGTTTGGTTTCGCAATAAAAAGCGAATTGGAGGAACGAAGCAATTAAAATTAGATGAAATTCTTGCTTTGAAACCCGATTTAGTGATTGGTAACAAAGAGGAGAATACAAAAGAAGACATTGATTATTTGGCAAAACATGTTCCTGTTTGGATGAGTGATATCAATTCTTTTGACAAGGCAATTGAAATGATAAAAATGATTGGGGAATTGACAGATAAGCATGAAACTGCAGGTGATTTAATTACTTCAATAGTTTCTAATTTCGACCAATTAGGAAACATAGGAAAGGCTAATAGTGTACTTTATTTTATTTGGGATGAACCATCTTTTGTTGTTGGCAAATCAACTTTTATTGATTCGATGTTGACGAAAATTGGTTTTATAAATGCTTGTAATAAAAAACGTTACCCCGACTTAGCCGATTTAGGAAAAGTAAAACCTGATTTTGTGTTTTTGAGTTCTGAACCTTTTCCATTTAAAGAAGAACATTTATCAAAATATCAAGAAATGTTTCCAACTTCAATAATTAAAATTGTAGATGGTGAGTTTTTTTCGTGGTACGGTTCCAGAATGGTTGACGCACCAGCATATTTTGAACATTTCGTTTGATTTTCTTTCAAGAAATAATGATAGATAAATAGTTAACTATCAGTTTTTATCAATTCTTCATTAGAACTGTTTTGTGATTGATCTTTCAGTGAATTTAAAATTGCCAATCCACTTTTTGCAAGTCCATTTTCAGGATATTCTTCAAGAACAAGGGAATAATACTCAATCGCATTTGTACCTTTTCCAATTTGACTATAACAAAACGCGATATTACACAATGCCATTTCTCGGTAACACATTTTGGAGGAACTTAACAAGGTCAAATAACGGTTATTATCTACCCAGCGGTATTTTGTAAAAAAATCGTAACTCTTTTTAAAAGAGACAATCGCTTTTTCAAACTCTTGCTGCTTGGTAAATTTCATGCCTTCTTGGTGACTTTTTGGAACAAAATAACGCAAAGCGATAGAACAAGTCCAATAAACAATCGCGCCAATTATTGGTGGATTTGGAACTTTTAATTGAACAAATAGCATGATAATTATAAAAAGTATTATCAACTGAGGAATGATTGACATCCATGCAATTTGTTTCACAACCGGAACATTTGAAGCCATTAATGCGAATATTTAGTTTAATTTAAGTAAGTAAAATCAAGGAGATTTTAAATACTTTATTCCAAAACAGAAAAACAATAATTACCAAATTGTTTTTTGGGATCAAGAAAAGTGTGTATTTATTTTACAACAACATTAGAAAATTTCAAATCAGAAAGTACATCTTTTAATTTTCCATTGTTGTCTTTTTTGAACACGTACAATCCCTTGTTTGCAGGGTCCTTTAATGAACCAACAATAGTTTCGTTTGGTTTTAAAACAAAAGAATAGGTGTATTCTGTATTTGAACAAGTTGCACATTTTCCATCGTAATAGGCATCAGTATGAAACAAAATACTTTTTTGCTCAGAAGTAGTGTTTTTAATCTCTAAAACTTCGTATTCATAACCAAATTTACGATTGGCTTTATCAGTAACAGTTTGAGGTTTAGTGGTTATTTCAACACCATCAAATTTATGATTAGTTTGTGCATTTAAACTCAGTGCGAAAAATGTAAAGAAAGTTAGATAGATACTGCTTTTCATGATTTTTATTTTTAACAAATATATGTTTTTTTAATTTTAAAAATGAATGCATTTAGTGTTAAGGCGAATTTAATTATAAATCGAAATAGATTGGTAAAAATTTGTATTTCATAGTTATTAAATTTTTACAAGAAAACATTCAAAAATTAAATCCTAAACGTAGATGAAATTCAGTTTTTTTTTAACACTATTAAGTGCAATAAAAGTACAAGGAGTTAAAATTAATCTTTCTTCTTTTTCTTTTTTGAATCTACAACGCGACCATTCTTCCATTCTTTTGTATACGATTTTCCACTTGGGTAAATCATCGAACCTTTACCATTTGGTAGGTTGTCGTTCCAAGCTCCTTCATATCGCGTTTTGTTTTTGAAATAATGAGTTCCTTGTCCACTTCTTACACCTGATTTGTATGAACCAACGTATTTTTCACCATCTGTCCACGTGTAAATCCCTTGCCCATCTTGTAAATCATTTTTCCATTCTCCAACATATTTTTGACCATTGTGATAGGTGATAGTTCCCTGTCCAGATTTTTTATCTTCCTTAAATTCGCCAATATATTCATCGCCATTGGTATATTTTAGGACGCCATTTCCATGTTGCATTCCGTTTTTCCATTCACCTTCGTATTTGACACCCGATGCGTAAAAAAGCGTTCCATCTCCTTCTTGAAATCCATTTTTAAATTCTCCTTCAAAACGATTTCCATTTTTCCATTTCTGCGTTCCTTTTCCATGTTTAAGGTCATATTCCCAAAGTCCAACGTAAACTGTTCCGTCAAAAGTAGTGAGTGTTCCTAAACCACTTCTTTTACCCTCCAGCCATTTCCCAGTGTAAGTATCGCCATTGATATACGTTTTTACACCTTCGCCATTTTGTTTTCCAGCTCGCCAATCTCCCACATATTTTGAACCATCTTTCGATGTGTAAACTCCTTGGCCTTGCTCAAAATCATTCTCAAAATTCCCTTTAAAATCATCGCCGTTAGAATAGGTAATTGTTCCATTTCCCCAACGTTTATCTTCTTTAAAAGTTCCTAAGAAAATACTATCATCCTTATAATGAATTGAACCTTCTCCCACCTTTTTGCCATCAGCCCAATTTACAGTGTAAACATCTTCTTTTTCTGAAGTATAAACTCCTTTTCCATGTGCTTGATTGTTTGAAAATTCACCATCGTACTTTGAACCATTTCTATAAGTTAAATTTCCGTCACCTGATTTCTTTCCATCCTTAAAATAGCCTGAGTAATCGCCACCATTGATTGATTTAAAAGTTCCATAACCTTCTGGAATTGCAGTAGAATCGTAACCTGGAGTTGTTGGAAGTTTGGTAAAGGTACCAATGTATCGATCGCCGTTTTCCCAGGTCAAAATTGGTTTATTGAGCAAGGTGTCAAATACTATTTTCCCAGGAGATTGAGCAAGAACTACTTGACTCAATGAAATAATTAGGAGAATTAAAATTTGCTTCATTTTATAAATATAGAAATAAATCTAAATTGTAAAAACAAGTTTTCTCACAAATAGATTTTTAAAAAAAAAGCTAATACAATCTTAAGTACAGTAATTCTGTTTTAAGTTTTACTTTTCATTGACATTATGTTTACTCAATCCTTTTCGAACTAAAAAATCAAAAATATACTAAGTTGCAATTTTACAATTGTTCTCCAATCATAAATGTTTACAAAATAGTATTTTACGTCCGTCAGGGTAATAAAAAGGCAATTAATCTAAGGCGAATGATTTTTTTTTAAACTTGTTGCTGCTTACGAAGTGATCTTATTTTCATTAACTCAGCACATGAAGTGTCTTGAAAACAAGTTAAAAAAAACTAACTGAAAACCGATAATTTCAGCTTAGTTTTTAATTGTTACAAAAAGCCAATAATTACTATCTTTAATTAGCTTGAGGTAATTCTAAGAGAATTCTATCTAATTTTGAGTATAGAACTTAATCTACGTATTTATCTCTTTCTAATCGCTTTAAAACAATAGTTAAATTTTCTTCTTTTTTCTGTTGACGTGTTTCTTTTGCTGTTTTTGTAAAGAATTGATGCTGATTTAAAAATTTCACTTGAAGATTATCCCAAGCTTTATCACTATCAATTTTATTCATTTCTCGAAGTTCTTTGCGCAATCTATCAGCAATTTCTTCAAAATCTTCTCTTCCTAAATAATCTAAATCGGCATCACAAATAATCTCTTGCAATTTATTAATTGGTCGATGTGGAATTTCCGTTACATGAATTAATTCCACAATGGTTTTTATATGTTGTTCTGTGTAACCATATTTCGGTAAAATCTCTGTTGCCATGCGCGCACCTATTGGTTCATTGTGTTCATAACGTTCAATAAAACCTGCATCGTGAAGAATGGCAGCCGTCTTTAATAAAAATAAACCTTCGTCAGTTACACCCTCCAAAAGTGCGATACGTTCAACAGCTTTCACAACATCTTTTGTATGATTTATTGAGTGGTAATAAAGTTTATCTGAAAGATTTTTTTCAAGAATATTTAACACATGTCTTTCTGTTTTATAATATTTAATGGAGCTAAAATGATATAAGCTAACGATTTCTCCAAAACGCGAATTTGGAATTAGACCTTCACCGTTTACAGAAAGTTCTGGTTTGATACGATGTACGCAATACATATCAACTTGTGTATTGGTTTTCGTAGTTACTTTTCCGATATATTCGCCTTCAAAATAAGGTTCTACGTAATGAAAAGTGCTACCACTAATTGCTACATTTCCAGCTTTTCCAAGCATTTCCATTTGTTGTGCTAAATTCACTGTTGAACCCCAAATATCATAAGCTAAACGAAGATTACCAACAATACCAGCAGTTACGGGTCCTGTATTTATTCCCAAACGAATTTCCCAATATTCTTTGTGGTTTGCTATCGCTTCAAATTTTAATTTCGACATATAATCTTGGATCTGAATAGCAGCAATACAAGCATCAATAGGATTAGTTGAATTTTCAGTTGGAACACCACCTGCGCACATGTAAGCATCACCAATCGTTTTGATTTTTTCTAAATTATTTGACTCGATTATTTCATCAAATTTTTGAAAAAGAACATCCAATTTGTTAACTAATCGATTTGGTGTTGTCCGTTCAGAAATTTTACTAAAACCAACCACATCGGTAAATAAAACTGAAACCGTTTTAAAAGACTGGGCTCTTACTTTTCCTCGTTGTTTTAATTCGCGAACTGCTTCGGCAGGTAAAGTGTTGTTTAACCATTTTTCAGTTTTATCTTTTTCTATTTGTAATAAATTTTGCTGGTCAACAAGCTTGTTTCGTTTTTCTTCAATGAGTTTGTTTTGTTCTTCAATTTGTGATTTTTGAAGGCGAATTTCACGTGTTCGTTCAGTAATTTTTATTTCCAATCGTACTTGCTCTCTTCTAGAAAGCTCGATTCTCCACTTTATATATAGAAAAATCACAAATCCTAAAACTACTAGTATTAAAGCCCAAAACCAAATGCGAGCCCAAAATGGAGCATTGATTTTTAAATATAAAACAGTTGGTGATTTACTCCATTTTCCATCGCCAAGTCTCGCGTAAATTTTTAGAGTGTAATCTCCTGGAGATAGCGCATTGAATGTTAATTCATTTGTTGAACCTAAAAGTTGTTCACCTAAATCCGAGCCGACAAGCTGATATTTATAATTGATTAAAAGTGGATTACTAAGGTCGTTCGCGTGAAAACGTATAGTGAAGCTTCTGTGTTTGTAATCTAGTTCTAAGTATTTCGTTTTGGAAATAACTTTTGTGAGTGGAGAATCTTTGTCACTAGGAACAAGCCATTCATTTGAAATTTTGAATTTAGTAATCCAAACTTTTAGATTATCAGATTCTTGCGTGAGTTTAGATGGAAAAAAGTGATTAAACCCTTCTATTCCACCAAAGTACATTTCTCCATTTTTGGTTTTAAAAACTGCATTTGAATTAAACTCATCGCTAACTAAACCATTTTTTTCAGTGTAAATATGAATTTTACTGTTCGTTAAGTTGTAGGAACCAATGCCACGATTGGTGCTGAACCACAATCTACCTTGATCATCTTTTAGCAAACCATAAATCACATTGTTTGGAAGACCATCTTTTTTTGTTAAAACACGGATGGAGTTGTTATTCAAGTTTGCGAAAATCAAGCCAGAACCGAAAGTCCCGAGCCATAATTTATTCGGTCCAACTGAACAAATACTTGACACATAGTCTTTTGAAGTTTGAATTAACTTTTTACTAAACGGATGTTGGATTATTTTTTTATCGCCATTTTTAATACTTAAATAATTGATTCCACCTCCACTTGTAGCAAACCAATATTTTCCATACGGGTCTTTATAAATGAGTCTACAAACACCAAGTGATATTGAATTTTGCTTATCTTTTGGATTATGCTCAAATACTTCTGATTTTTTTGTGTCGTAGTTATATAGCACAACACCTCCATTTGTTGCTAGAAAATAAGCATGCTTTCCAAAAGGAACAATTGAATATACTCGATCGTGTTTTTGGGCTTGAGTCTTGGCAACAAAGTCAATTTTTTTATAGAAATAGTCAGATTTTGAGTGGATATTTAACTCATATAAGCCATCAAGTGATCCAATTAAAATTTTTTCTTTTGAAATTGCATAAATACTAAGAACAACCTCTTTTCCTGTTTCGCTATTTGTTGAATTTCCAATAATTCGATTAAACTGATCAAAGTTTCCAACTTGTTTATTCCATTTGGAAACACCAACATCAGTTCCAATAAATATGTCCAATGAATTTTTGACACTTGCAAAACTCCAAACATTCGGAGAGGGGAGACCTTTGCTCAAATTCCCACTTGGACCAATGCTTAAAAATCCAGTTCTATAAGGATCGAAACAAGAAATCCCACGTTCACTTCCAACCCATATTTTCCCAGTGTTATCTTTGAATAAGTACGTTAAATTATTAGAAACAAGTGAATTTTTTTGAAAAATATCAGCTGTACTGGTGTACTTTTTATTGCTTTTATCAATAGTAACTAACCCTTCTGAAGCAGTTGCAATAAATAATTTATCTTTTGTAGTTACTATATCAGTAGCAACAATTGAATTGAGATTTTCGTTTTGTTTAAAAAGTGGTTTTGCAATTTTTAGTTCATGGTTAAGAACAAATACTCCATTATTTGTTCCGATATAAATTGAATTTGCTTTTACTTCAATTTTAAGGATAGAAATACTTTTCTTAAACTGATTTTCAAATTTGACTGCGTCTATTTCTCCAGTTTTCAAATGGTAAACAAACAAACCTTTATCCTCCGTTTGAATTAACAATTTGTAATTATCAACATAAGAGACAAGATGTACTTTCTTTGTTGGAAGATTTGGTAAAGGTTTAGAAAAGGTTTTTGTTTTGCTATTAAATTGAACAACTCCATAACCAGATATTCCAAGCCAAAGATTATCATTTCTATCTCTTGTAATACTTTCGATTTGTAATAAAACCGAGTTCTTAACTTGAAAGGTGGTGAATTTTTCTTTATTTGGTTCAAAAAGTAATAATCCGCTTGCTGTTCCAAACCATAGATTACCATTTTTAGTTTTCGCAGAACATTTTATAAAACTATTCGCAATTCCGGGTGTCTCGTCTGAACTGTAAATTTCAAAATTTTTGCCATCAAATCGATTGAGACCATCTTGTGTTCCAATCCAGAGCGCAGCAGTGTTATCTTGAAGGATACATGTAACATAGCTTTGTGATAATCCATTACTAATTGTGAAGTTACTAAAACGAAAATCTCCTTGCCCAATTGAAAAGAAAACAAGGAGAAATAACGAAAAGCAAAGAGATAATTGCTTCAAAACGTACTATTTTTTTGAGTCAGCTGTAGCAGTTGGAGCAGCTAAAACAGAAGCTTCTAAATCTCGGTCAAACATGTACATTCCACCGTTATCGTCACCAATTAATTTTAATTTATCCAAGATTGTTCGTGCCAAAGCTTCTTCTTCTAGTTGTTCAGAAACGTACCATTGAACAAAATTGTGTGTTGTATAATCCTTTTCTTGAAGGCAAATATCAACTAAATTATTGATTGATTCTGTCACACTAATTTCATGTTTTAATAATAATTCAAAAACACTTTTAAGATTATCAAATTCTGTTGGTGGTTGGCTAATCGAAGGAATGATTGCTTTTCCTCCACGTTCATTTACAAATTTTACCAATTTCAACATATGAAAACGTTCTTCATCAGAATGCGTGTACATAAATTTTGATGTTCCATTCAACCCATTATTTTCTGCCCATGATGCCATTGCAAGGTAGTATTGGGAAGAAGATGCTTCTTTAAGGATTTGGTCGTTTAATGCTTCTTCAACACGTGCGTTCATAATTTCTAGTTTTTACAAAGTTACAAATGTACGAGTTAATTTGTTCTTTTTAAATGGATAAAAAGGGATTAAACAAAGTCCTTTTGCTCAATTTATAATGTTTACAAATTAGTAAGTTAAGCGATAATTGTTTTTTTTTGATTTCACTTGTTCGTTAATGCCATAATTTACTTGCCTAATATTAAAAAAAATCACCTCACAAAAACCCATTCCTTCTCAGTAGATTGATTCGTATCAAAAGAATAACCATCAATATTGTAAAGTTTTAGTTCTTCGATGTTAGCAATTCCGTTTTGAATTAAATATCTTGCCATTGCTCCTCTAGCGTGTTTAGCATACATCATCACAATTGAGAATTTTCCATTTTTGAACTCTTTGAACACAGGAGTTATTATTCTGTTTTTAATTTGTTGAACATCAATAGCTTTAAAGTATTCGTTTGAAGCAAGATTAATAATTATTTCTTCTTTCTCTAATTCTTTTTTTAGTGTTTTAGCTAACCTATCTTTCCAAAATTCATATAGGTTTTTTTGATCTTTAATAGGAGAAAAGCGAGTTCCCATTTCAAGACGATAGGGATAAATAAGGTCGTTTGGTTTAAGAATACCATACATTCCAGAGAGGATACGTAAATTTTTAGAGGCAATTTCAAGTTCTTCAGAATTTAAACTAGCCAAATCTAAACCACGATAAACTTCTCCTGAAAATGCAAAGCCAGCCGATATCAATTCATCACTTTCAGAATCTGATTTTTTCCAATTTTTATATCTTTTCCAATTTAATTGAGCTAAATCTTCAGAAATAGACATCAATTCTTTTAAATCAGCGACTTTTAATTTACCTAAGTTTTTAACAATTTTTTGCGCTTCATTTTGAAAAACAGGAATCGTTGAATCGATAGGTTTTATTGCGTTTTCGTTAATGCTTTTTGCAGGTGAAATTAAAATTTTCATTTTCCAAAATTAGTTTAGGATATATAAATGTGAACAAGTAAAAGTAAAATATGTTATCAAAATCAATCAATAAATAATTTCAAATACCTAAATTTATTCTCAAAACTATTAAATACTCAAATTATGAAAAGAATTTTTACCATTATTGGATTGGTGTTCTCTTCTTCGTACTTTGCTCAAGAATCGGAGTTTATGGGTTATTTTTCGGCATCCGAAGCTAAACTTGTTCCCGCATCGACGCAGCAAATACATCCCAAAAATCAGGTGATTAAACCTAATTTTAAAGGAAGAGAATTAATCGAAGTCGACAACAGTAACACACACAACCCAGATTGGGTTTGGCAACAGCATGCAACTTCAACTGAAAAAGCACTAACAGCAACAGTGATTTGGTCGAAAGATGGTCTTGGGGCTGGGGTTTCTCCTCCCGACCCTTCTGGAGAAGCAGACAGTACAGTTGTAATTACAGCAACAAACTCTTCAACAGGAGGTTCTGTTTATAGAATTTACAATAAATTAACTGGTACAACTGTTGGTTCTAATTCCTACACAATGCAAACGCTTGGTGGTGCTGCTGGTGCTGGAGATCCAATTGTTTTATATTACAAACCTGCAAAAAGATGGTTTCTCACTGAGTTTTCTCAAACTGGTAACAAATTGTTAGTTTATGTTTCAAAAACGAGTAATCCTCAGGGAGCTTATTGGTACTATTCATTTACCTGTGCACAATTTCCAGATTATCCAAAGTATTCTTTCTCACAATCTTCAGACGCATTCTTAGTAACTACGAATGAAGGTGGACCACCAAATACGTATGCAATGAAATTGAGTTCACTACTCAACGGTACAACTTCTCCTTTTATTAAAGTTCCAATTACCTATTCCTTAAATGGTTTTGGTTTTCAAACAATTACCCCAGTTGATTTAGAAGGAGATAATGCTGCTCCAACAGGAATGAAACCTTTATTCATTCGTCATCGTGATGATGAATCACATTCTAATGGGACACCAGATAATGCATCAAATGACTGGCTAGAATTGTGGGAAATGACAATTAACTGGACAAATAATACTGGGACAACAGCTAAAATTCAAGATATTTCTATTGCAGAAATAGATTCTAAGTTATGTGGTTTAACAAGTTTTGCTTGTATTAAACAGCCAGGTACAACAAACACTTTAGATCCATTACGCGAACCAGTAATGTACAAGGCACCGATGCGTGTATTTGATGATCATCAAACTATTGTTGCTGCACTTACAACGGATGTTGATGGTGCGGATAGAGCAGGTGTTCGCTGGGTAGAATTAAGAAGAGCGACCGGAGTTACCACTGCTACTTGGACTAAACACCAAGAAGGAACTTATGCGCCTGGAACAGGAACAAGTAGATGGATGCCAGCAATAAATATTGATAAATTCGGTAATATTTTAATGGCGTATTCAACTTCAAGTAATGCAACTGGCGATTTTCCATCATTAAAAATGACTGGTAGAAAACCATGTGATCCACTTGGAACGATGACAATGACTGAAACTACAATTATTGCAGGTGCAAATTCTAAAACATCAAGCGGGGATACTAGATGGGGTGACTATCATCACATGTGTATTGATGATTTTGACGGTGTTACGTTTTATTATTCAGGATTATACCAATCTGGAGCAAATTCTGCATCAGGGACAAAATCAAGAGTTTCTGCAATAAAATTTAACCCTGATGCAAAAGACGCTGCCATTTCTGGAATTTTCCAAGTAACTGCAGGTAATGCTTGTGGTTCATCAACACAAATTGGTGTAATTGTTGAAAATCGTGGTACAACCGCAATTACAAGTGGAACAATTAACTGGCAAGTTGGATCTGGTGCTTTAACAAACGTTAATTACACCTCAAATCAATTGACTGCAGTTGGTTCATTAGACACTGTATTTGTTACAGTTACAGGTTTAGTTAATGGTGCAAATACAATTACTGTAAATACAACAACAGTAAATGGAACAAATCCTGATGACAATACATGTAATGACACAAAAACATTATCTATTACAGTTGGTTCAGGTTCAGGAATAACAGTTGCTTCAACAATTAATATTCAACCAAGTTGTACTGCATCGAACGGAAAAATTACTGTAACTCCAACTGGAGGAACTGCACCATATACTTATACATTAAATAATGGTGCACCTCAAACAACTGGTGTGTTTAACAACTTAGCAGTTGGAACATACACATATACTGTTACAGATAATTCAGGTTGTTCTGGAACTGGTTCGGTTACTTTGGCTTCAAATGTAACGATTACTGTGGCTCCAACTCAATCTGCACAAATTACTTGTAATGGTCAGTCAAACGCAGCTATTTCTGTTGCTGCTACAGGTGGTCAATCTACCTACACTTACTCTATTAATGGTACATCTTACCAAGCTACAAATTCATTTACAGGATTAGCAGCAGGTTCTTATACTGTTTATGCGAAAGATGCAAATGGTTGCGTTGGTCAATCAACATTAACTATCACTCAACCAGCTATTTTGAATTTAACAGCTGTGCCAACAATGATAACTTGTAATGGTACAAATAACGGTTCAATTGCAGCTGCTGCAACTGGTGGAACATCTCCTTATACTTACAGTATTGATGGAACGAACTTCTTTTCATTGAGTATGGTAAATAATCTCTCTGCAGGTACTTATACGGTAACAGTAAAAGATGCAAACGGTTGTTTGAAAACATTCAACACCACAATTACTGAGCCAACGGCAGTTGTTGCAAATGCAGTTTCAACTCCTTCAACAGGAACAAATGGAACAATAACAGCATCTGCAACTGGTGGTTTGACACCCTATACTTACAGTATTAATGGAACAAATTATTTTTCAGGTTCTTTATTTTCAAATTTAGCACCAGGAACTTATACAATTTATGCGAAAGACAATAATGGCTGTGTTAGTACTTACTCTGTAGTTGTTGAATCTACAATTGGTTTAGATGAATTTGAAGGAACTTTACAAGTTGTTAAATTATACCCTAATCCAAACAACGGTATTTTTGAATTAGAAGTTAACGGTATCATTGGAAATGATTTGAATTGTAAATTATTTAACATCAATGGACAAGAAGTTGCTGCATTCAAAGTAGATGTAGTAGACGGTAAAGCTTCTAAAACGATTGAAATGAGTCGTAAATTAGCGGCAGGTTCTTATTACCTTGGAATTTACAATGGCAAAAAAGCTATTGTAAAACAATTTATAAAAGAGTAAATCAATTGTTTTAATATAAAAAGTCGACTTCACTGGAGTCGACTTTTTTGTTTACACATTGTCTAGTCCTGAAATAGCGATACACAAAATTTATCGTTAAGGTAAAAAGTTCAAATGCCGTTTTTTTTTTCTCACAAATAAAAGGATTACTCAATATCATTAAAGGTAGAAATTTTATTTTTTTGACTATTTATTTTATAATTGCTGAACCAATAAGCTCATTATTAAGATACCAGGCTGCAAATTGACCCGGAGTAATTCCTTTTTGCTTCTTTTCAAAAAGAATATAGAATTCATTGTCTTTTTCTACAAGAGTTCCTTTTTGAAGCGGTTGACGATAACGAATTCTAAAGTCAGCAATCAAACCGCTTTTTAAATCAAATTGAAGGTTTGATTGAATCCAATTAAAGCTATCTTTTTCAAGTTTCAATGCATATCGATTTAAACCTGGATGCGATTCTGTTTGACCTGAGTAAACACTATTTTCATTCGTGTCAATTCCAATTACAAAACTAGGATCTGGTCGTCCTCCAATATGTAAACCTTTGCGCTGACCAATTGTGTAATAATGTGCTCCTTGGTGTTTTTGCACTTCAGTTCCTTGATTTTTGCTGAAAACAAATGGTTGAGCTAATTCTTCTATATTTTCGAGTGATGGAGAAATGGAATTATACTTCTCAAAGATTTCCAAATTCTCAGGAATTTCAATAATACTCCCTTGTTTCGGTTTTAATTGCTGTTGAAGAAAAGTTGGAAGACTAATTTTTCCTACAAAACATAGACCTTGCGAATCTTTTTTATCAGCAGTAACTAAACCAATTTCTGCCGCAATCCTACGAACTTCTGATTTTTCCAAGCCTCCAATTGGAAAAAGTGCTTTTGAAAGCTGTTCTTGCGAAACTTGACATAAAAAATAAGATTGATCCTTGTTTTTATCAGCTCCAGCGACTAAACCAAAAGTTCCATCTTCATGTTGGATTTTTTGACAATAATGACCGGTTGCAACGTAATCGGCACCGAGTTCCAATGCAGCTTTAAGAAAAACATCAAACTTTATTTCTTTGTTACAAAGGACATCAGGATTAGGAGTACGCCCACGTTCATATTCCTGAAACATATAGTCGACTATTCGATCTTTGTATTCTACACTTAAATCAATAACTTGAAAAGGAATACCAAGCTGCTGTGCTATGATTAATGCATCATTAGAATCATCAATCCAAGGACAGTCATCAGAAATTGTTACTGATTCATCATGCCAATTACGCATGAACATTCCTATTACTTCAAATCCTTCTAGAATCAATAAATGGGCTGCAACACTTGAATCAACACCACCTGATAAACCAACAACTACTCGTTTCATAATGTAAAATTAAGCATTAGATAATGGAATTATCGCACAATTTGAATAAAACCATTTTTTTTCGCCGTGGTCTGAAGTTTAGCGTTAAAAATAAGTTTTATGTAATCCTTTAAATTGTATTCTTAATTCGGTTGCTTGTTCAAGGTGTTAAGACATTTTGTAAAGTTCTCTGGTCATTCATCCAAGTATTGATTTTATCAAGATACAAGAAGAATAAACCTTTAAATTCTCAAACTATAAAAAGGAATAAACAAATCACAATGAAATAAGTGTAGTATTAACTTTTGATGAATTCAAAAAAAAAGTATTTGTGCAAATGTTTTTTAAATAACAAAACCCCTTGATAATCAAGGGGTTTAAGTGTTTAGTGGTGATCTCGCTGGGATTCGAACCCAGGGCCCATACATTAAAAGTGTATTGCTCTACCAGCTGAGCTACGAGATCGCTTTAGCGGGTGCAAAGATATCTATATATTCTAATTCTGCAAAGGAATTATGCTTATTTTTGAAATATATTTTAAATTAATTATTAAGTGTTTGAAAATCAGGATAAGTGGTAGGCCATAAATTTAATATTTTTTTAATTGGTTTCATGGGATGTGGCAAGACTTCACTTGGGAAGCTACTTGCTCGTAAATTGAAATTTGAATTTTTAGATACAGATTTACTAATTGAAGAACATGAAAAAAGTTCTATTCAAGAAATATTCAATTCAAAAGGAGAAACCTATTTTAGAGAAAAAGAATACGAAGTACTTCTTGAATTAAGTAAAATTAATCATCCAACGATTTTTTCAACAGGCGGGGGAATGCCAATTTTTAATGACAATCTTTCGTTAATGAAAAATAATGGTTTGGTCGTTTTTTTAGATGTTCCGATTGGAATGTTGTACTCCAGACTAAAAAATGATGTTAAACGTCCACTGTTAGCTTCACAAATTAATCTTCTCGAATATATTAAAGTATCATTGAATGAAAGGAAGCCAATTTATACTAAAGCAAATTTAATTGTTGATGGTAGTTTAAATAAATCGGAGCTAGTTACAACGATTGCTGATTTTTACAAGCAATCAATTTTGGAAAAGTAAATTATTGTCTATCCGTTTTTTCTTCCAAATGATTTCTCTAAAGGAAAAAAAAAATGTCAAGGTATAGGTTCTAGTAACTTTGAATAATGAAACACTTAGTCTTTTCTGTGGACAAATTTCATCGAAGTAGAATTTACACAATGACGAGTATTTTTATCTGTGAAGCCTTCACCATAAAATACATGTCCAAGATGTCCATCACATTTTGCGCAAACAATTTCAGTTCTTTGTCCGTCAGCATCTTTGATTTTTTTTACAGCACCATCGATTTCATCATCAAAGCTTGGCCATCCGCAATTAGAATGGAATTTGTCATCTGAACGATAAAGTGGAGCATCGCATTGACGACAAACGTAAGTACCACCTTCAAATTTATCTGTAAATTCTCCAGTATATGGTCGGTCTGTTCCTTTATTTAGAATAACTCTTTTTTCAGATTCAGTAAGTGGATTTAATTTCATGTTCTTATTGTTTTTAGAGGATTGTTTTTCATTTTCTTTAGTTGCTTGACTTTGACAACTTGCTGTTGAGATTAGCAATAAAAAAAATGAAATAAAATGAATTTTACTGTTCATAGCTTTCGTTTTAGGAATAACGTTTGAATACTAAAAATCGTTCATTTGACGTTGAAAATTTAACGTAATTTGGTTAACTTGAAATTAGTTCATAATAAAAAAAAACACCTACAAATTACATAGGTGTTCTGATTTAAAACTCTAATTATGAATACAATAATACTATCCTTTACCTAGCATTCCTTTTTTTAATGTTGAATCAGCAGGTGTTGAACCTAACCAAATTGAGAATAGCGCTTTTTTAAATTCAATACCTTCAATTTTTCCTTTTTCAGTTCCGTTTTTTATTACAACTAATCCTTCTTTAGGTGTGTATTCTAAATAAATACGATCGCCTTCTTTGATGTCTTCATTAAAAAAACCGATGAATTTTTTGATTTGTTCTGGTGTTGCTTTACCATGATTAGCATTACCAAAACCTTCTTTTACTGATTCAACAAAACGTTCTCTTGTTACACTTCCTGAAATTATTTTAATATGAATTGCTTGCTCGTCATCTGCATAAATTATTTTTCCGGCATCACTTGTTTTATTTTCTAAATATAATGCAGCAACATACAAATCAATCCAATATTTTTCACGTAAACCACCACCGTTCATTTCTAGTGTTTTACTGTTAACTTTCGTAGTTGTTTGGAATTTGACACCTGCAACTGTTTTGGTCTGTGAAAAAGCTGTAAACGCTGATAAAGAGACAAATAAGAACAATAATTTTTTCATTTTTTTTAAGTTTTAAGATTTTGTAGATGTGTAAATATACCAAAATCTTCTCAAGACTTTAAATAATTTGTTTTATCTAAATTAGCTAGCACATAACAAAATTTCTTCACACAAATCTTCAAATAGTTTAAAATAGATAGTATAAACATATTCTAAATTCATTCTCTCCTATTATCTTTCCTTCATTTCTCAAAATTTCACAAAGTCGTTCCGCCTTTGCGGAGTCTTATATCCTATTGTCTTAACGTCCTAATGCACTCACTTCCTAGTCCAAATATCTTTCTTATTTTTGCACCACAAAAAAAAATAGATTTAAATGTCAGATTTACTGTCAAAATTAGAAGCCATACATTATCGTTTCGTGGAAGTTGGAAAAATGATTACCGACCCCGATATTATTTCAAATATGGAGCGCTATGTCAAACTGAATAAAGAATACAGAGAATTGGAATCTTTGGATGCAGTTTATAAAGAATATGGAAATTTACTAGCAAACATAAAAAGTTCACGTGAATTATTGGAAACGGAAACGGATCCTGATATGCGTGAAATGGCCAAAATGGAAATCGATGAATTGGAAACGCGTCTCCCGGTTTTGGAAGAAGAAATAAAAATGATGCTGATTCCCAAAGATCCGGAGGACGACAAAAATGCCATTATGGAGTTACGTGCTGGAACTGGTGGAGATGAAGCGTGTATTTTTGTGGAGGACGTTTTTAGAATGTACACGATGTTTTTCAAGGAAATGGGATGGCAATATGAAATCGTCAATTCTTCTGAAGGAACGGTTAAAGGCTACAAAGAGATTTCAATGGAAATCATCGGTTTGGGATTATATGGAATGTTGAAGTTTGAATCAGGTGTTCACCGCGTTCAACGTGTTCCAGAAACAGAATCTCAAGGCCGTGTTCATACGTCAGCGATAACAGTTGCTGTACTTCCTGAAGCGGAAGAGGTAGATTTCAATTTGGATATGAACGACGTTCGAAAAGATACATTTAGAGCTTCTGGAGCTGGTGGTCAGCATATTAACAAAACAGAATCGGCTATTCGTTTGACGCATATTCCAACTGGAACTGTGGTTGAATGTCAAGATGGACGTTCGCAACATAAAAACTTAGAAAAAGCAATTTCCGTTTTGCGTTCTCGATTGTATCAAGCGGAGTTAGATCGCGTTCACAACGAACGTGCTGCACACCGAAAAACATTGGTTTCAACTGGTGACCGTTCAGCGAAAATCAGAACTTACAATTATCCACAAGGTAGAATTACCGATCACCGAATCAATAAAACGATTTACAACTTAAGTTCATTTATGAATGGCGACATGCGCGAAATGATCGATGCCTTGAAAGTAGCAGAAAATGCGGAGAAATTAAAAGGCGAGGAGGTATGACAAAAGCAGAATTGATTCAACAAATTCGATTCAAAAAATCGTTTTTATGCGTAGGATTAGATCCTGATTTAGATAAACTTCCACCGCATTTATTGGAAACAGAAGATCCAATTTTTGAATTCAATAAAGCGATTATCGACGCAACAAAAGATTTGTGTGTGGCCTATAAACCGAACACTGCTTTTTATGAATGTCACGGCGTAAAAGGGTGGGAATCTTTAGAGAAAACGATAAATTACATTCCGAAAGATTGTTTCATTATTGCAGATGCGAAACGTGGCGACATTGGAAATACTTCGAGCTATTATGCTAAAACGTTTTTCGAAACTTTACCTTGTGATGCGGTGACTGTTGCGCCTTATATGGGTTCAGACAGCGTGAAGCCTTTCTTAGATTTTGAAGGAAAATGGTTGATTTTATTAGCATTAACTTCTAATCAAGGTTCTTTGGATTTTCAATTTACCGAAAGCGAAGGAACAAAATTATACGAAAAAGTACTTAAAAAAGCACAAGAATGGGGAACAGATGAACAGTTGATGTTTGTGGTTGGTGCAACACGTGCAGAGGAAATTGCGAAAGTGAGGGCTTTGGCTCCGAATAACTTCTTTTTGGTTCCTGGTGTAGGCGCGCAAGGTGGTTCCTTGGATGAGGTTGTGAAATACGGAGCGAACGACGAATGTGGTTTGTTGGTGAATTCTTCTCGTGGAATTATCTATGCAAGTAGGGGAGAAGACTTTGCAATTGCTGCAAATGGCGAAGCGCTGAAGATACAATCCGAGATGGAGTTGCACATTCAGCGCTTCAGGTGGTAATTTAAATCTTTTTTATTTCGAGGCTAAATCGCTAGATTCAGTTTGTTGAACGCTTCCATAAGCATCACAACTTGCTGTTCTTCCTGATCCGCAAGAAGCTAGTACTAAAGCAACTACAGCTACTGTAAGTACAAGGGTAAAATTTCTTTTCATAATTAGTTGTTTTTTGTTGTTTGTGGTTAACTTAACGGAACTACTTGTTTTTAAGTTACAATTTTTTTTAAAATAATTTGTTATAATTGACAGAATGTTGAAAATTAAAATCGAAAATTGCTGGCGAATCATTAGTTTGGTGGTGTTTTTTTTGATGCAATATTTTTGTTCAACTATAGATGCGCAAACGATTTCTGTAAATTTCAATGTCATAGATTCTAGTGAATTATCAACTTCAAAATATTTTAAAAAAGAACAACTAAAATCTTCCTTTGAATTGGAAAATTTAATACGAAAGAAACGAATTGAATGGATTGATAAAGGATTTTTTCTCGTTTCATTTGATGCTAAAAAGCAAAAGGAAAGTCAATTTATTGTGCAAGTTGAATTGGGTAGAAAGTTTAAAAAAATCAATGTTGAAATAGAAGAAAAAGATCGTTGGCAATTGCGAAAGTTCAATGTTCAGCTTGCAAAAAACAAATCAAACTATTCAGCAAGTGAATTTTCACTCTTACTTAAAAATAGTTTAAATGCTTTTTTAAATAATGGATATCCATTTGTAGCGATTTCATTTCAAAACGTAGCCATTTTCGAGGATGAAATTTCAGTACAACTTTCTTTTAACCGCGGGATGATTACCAAATGGATAGAAATAAATATCAAAGGCGATTCAAGTATTTCGGTAAATGCCATTGAAAATATTATTGGAATCAAAAAAGGAGATTATTTCAACGAATCTTTACTCGAACAGGTTGATAAACGTATTGAACAAGTTTCTTTTTTGAAAAAGATAAAAGCTTCGGAATTACTTTTTACCGAAAAAGGAGTGGAACTTTTTGTTTATTTACGAAGTCAAAAAATCAGTTCCATTCAAGGCGCAATCGGACTTCAACCCAATCCCACAACCCAAACACTTATGCTCACAGGCGACTTACAAATGAAGTTGGTAAACGTGTTCAAAAAAGCGGAATTGATTGATTTAAGTTGGCGAAGTATTCAACCGCAAACACAAGCCTTGAATTTTAAGTTCATTTATCCTTATCTTTTTAAATCTCCTTTCGGAATCGATGCCCGATTTAATTTATACAAACGCGATTCTACTTTTTTAGACTTAAAATCTGCTTTAGGAGTGGTTTACACGCTCAAAAATGGAAGTCAACTTAAAGCATCCTATCAATTGTTAGCGTCTAATTTATTGTTTGCATCAGCAAGTTCAAGCGAGTTTAACAACCTAGCAACCGTTCGAACAAATGCGTATGGACTTTCTTACACCCTTCGAAAATTAGACTATGTTCCCAATCCAAGTAAAGGAAGATTTTTAAACATTGAAACTTACATCGGTTCGCGTGTTGCGACTAAAGATTCCATTTCAGATAAAAAAAACGTTGCCAGAGCGAGCATTCAATTTGATAATTATTTTTCGTTGGGAAAGCGCCATGTGTTGAAGTTTAGTACTGGTTTTGAAACCTATTATGCACCACAAATTTTCCAAAATGAGTTGTACCGATTTGGTGGTTTAAATTCATTACGTGGTTTTAATGAAGACGAATTATTTGCTTCGACCAAGTTAAGCTACACCTTAGAATATCGTTTTTTAGTCGATCGAAATTCAAACGCTTTTCTATTTTTCGAGCAAGCAGTTTACGAAAATAATTCCAGCAACTATTTAAAAGACAGTCCATTCGGAGTCGGAACAGGTTTTTCATTTGGGACAAAATTGGGGATTTTTACGATTTCTTATGCAGTTGGAAAACAATTAACTAATCCGTTTGACTTCAGGCAAAGCAAGATTCATTTTGGATATACAGCATATTTTTGATTTTTCACTCAGAGCCTTTACTAGATTTTATTATTGATTTTTAGTAGTATTCAAGTTAAAATCACAACTTTTGGGTTAATCACAACTGTAATTACATTTGGAATCAGAAATTTTGTTGGTGTTTCTTTTGTTGGTTGATAACTTTGAAATTTTTAACTTTCAATTATTTATAAAAGTGTTTTATCCAAAGAAATTTAAAAGTACTACATTCGTTATTGAAAATATACATGCATTATGAACTATCCATATCAAATTAAATCTATTGAAGATTACGAGAATCAATATGCAAGAAGCGTGGAAAATCCAGAACAATTTTGGGCTGAAATAGCAGAAACGTTTACTTGGAAAAAGAAATGGGACAAAGTTTTAGAATGGAATTTCATAGAACCTTCAATAAACTGGTTTAAAGGTGGAACTTTAAATATCACAGAAAATTGCATCGACCGTCATTTGGAAACTAATGGGAATACACCTGCAATCATTTGGGAATCAAATAATCCTGAAGAACATCACCGAGTTTTAACCTATAAAGAATTGCATTTTAAGGTAGTTCAGTTTGCGAATATATTGAAAAATAATGGCGTTGATAAAGGTGATCGAGTTTGTTTGTATATGGGGATGATTCCAGAATTAGCAATTGCTTCTTTGGCTTGCGCACGCATTGGTGCAATTCATTCTGTAATTTTTGGTGGATTTTCTGCGCAAGCAATTGCAGATAGATTAGACGACGCAAAAGCTGAATTCATTGTAACGTGTGACGGAGCTTTCCGTGGAGCAAAAGACATACCTTTAAAAAGTGTGATTGATGACGCTTTAGTTGGAAATAAAACGATCAAAAAAGTAATCGTTTGCACGCGAACACGCACTCCTGTTAGTATGATTAAAGGTCGCGATGTTTGGTGGGAAGACGAAATAAAAAAAGTAGAAACACTTGGAAATCCGGATTGTCCTGCAGTTGAGATGAATGCCGAAGATATTTTGTTTATTCTTTATACCTCAGGTTCTACAGGTAAACCAAAAGGAGTGGTGCATACGGTTGCTGGCTATATGATTTGGGCCAATTATACGTTTGTAAATACATTCCAATACCAACAAGGTCAAATTCATTTTTGTACCGCAGATATTGGCTGGATTACTGGTCACAGCTACATAATGTACGGACCTTTGAGTGCTGGAGGAACTTCTTTAATGTTTGAAGGTGTTCCAACTTGGCCAGATGCTGGAAGATTTTGGGAAATTGTTGAGAAATTCAAAGTTGATATTTTGTACACAGCGCCAACAGCTATTCGTAGTCTGATGGGCTTTGGTTTGGATTACGTTCACGGAAAAGATTTAAGTTCCTTAAAAGTACTTGGAACCGTTGGTGAGCCTATCAATGAAGAAGCTTGGCATTGGTACGACCAAAACATCGGAAAAGGAAATTGTCCTATAGTAGATACGTGGTGGCAAACAGAAACTGGTGGAGTTATGATTACTAATTTGGCAGGAGTCACTCCAAGTAAACCTTCTTATGCTACGTTGCCTTTACCTGGAATTCAACCTTGTTTGGTCGATGAAATCGGCAACGAAATTGAAGGAAATGGAGTGAGTGGAAATCTTTGTATCAAATTTCCTTGGCCAGGAATTATTCGCACAACTTACAATGATCACGAACGTTGCCGTTTGACTTATTTTTCAACTTATGAAAACAAATACTTTACAGGTGACGGTTGTTTGCGCGATGAATCAGGAGATTATCGCATAACAGGCAGGGTAGATGATGTCTTAAATGTAAGTGGTCACCGAATTGGAACTGCTGAAGTTGAAAATGCAATCAATATGCATGCTGGCGTAATTGAAAGTGCCGTAGTTGGTTATCCGCACGATATCAAAGGTCAAGGAATTTATGCGTATGTGATTTACAACAGTTCACATGGTGATTCCAATTTATCGAAACAAGACATTATTCAATCGGTTTCAAGAATTATTGGACCAATAGCAAAACCTGATAAAATTCAGTTTGTTCCTGGTTTACCAAAAACACGTTCTGGAAAAATCATGCGACGTATTTTGCGTAAAATTGCAGAAGGTGAAACTTCAAATTTAGGTGATACAAGTACGTTGTTGGATCCGAGTTTGGTTGAAATTATTATTGAGGGATCAGTTTGATTCAGTTGAAAACTGAGAACGGATAACTGAGAACGAAAGTGAAATGTTAAGAGTGAAAAGTGAAGAATGAAGTTGCTCAATGCAAACCAGAATTAAGCAAAACAGCGACTTTGCAAAACAGCGATTGCGCTAATCAGCGATTAAGCGATTAAGCGACTTTGCATAAGAGCGATTCAGCAATCAAATAATAAATAGAAAGAAATGAAAATTAGGATACAGAAAGAAAAAGATTGTAAGGTTGTGAATTGGGCAAATGGAACGAGTACAGAACTGTTTGTTTTTCCTACTGATGGAAATTTTCAAACGCGCGATTTCACTTTTCGTATCAGTACCGCAACTGTTGAAGTGGAGGAAACGACCTTTTCTGATTTTTCTAGTTTGACACGTATTTTAATGATTTTGGAAGGAAATATAAACCTTATTCACGAAGGTCGTTATTCTAAACAATTGGCTCCGTTTGATCAAGACACTTTCGACGGTTCTTGGCCAACAAAAAGTCAAGGAAAAGTGCGCGATTTTAACGTGATGTTTAAAGAAAATGTGGAGGGAAAAGTAGAACATTTTGTAATAAATACAGGACAATCAGAATTATTTACCCTTTCTGGAACATACGATTTTTTCTTTGTTCAAAATGGTTCGTTTCGTTTCAATGACTTGGAAATTCAAAAAAATGATATGTTGATTATCGAGCGAGAAGAAAAAGAATCAATTGACTTAGAATGCCTTGAAGCAGGAGATTTAGTGAAGGTGGAGATACAATTGAAATAGAAATTTATGAAATATAAGTTTGTTTATTTGAATCTATTTTTTTGAGTAACAATCTAAAGGTCGAAAAAAAAAACAGACTAATTTTTCATGGTAATAGATAACTGTAGAGTGAAAATTAATTTTAAAACCTCTTCAACTAGGATTTAATTAGTTTAAATTATTACAGTTGAAAACATAATATCAACGTGCTACTCAAAAATCAATTCATCCACAAAAACCCACGTTTTATTTCCATTTCCAAGATGCCAATTTGGACAAACACCCGAATTTTTAATAGTGTATCTAATTGCTTTGATTGCTTCGTTTTCTATTTTAGTGGTGAAAGCAAATGTTTTTGGATTTTCATCACTCGGACTTGCTGCAGGAATCATAATATTAGGAAGTGACTTGAAATTTATTCCATCCGTAGAGATTTCTATTTCGATGGATGAAGGAAGGAAAATCCAAGATTTTTGATCGCGAATAAAGGAAGCACCAATTTCTTTGATTGTTTTTAATGAATCAAAAGTGATTACTGCTTTAACATCCTGACCATTAAATCCTTGCCAATCACCTGTTCTAAATTCTTTGCCTCCACGTACACCATCAATCAACGCATTTGGTCCAGCTGCTGCGTATTCATTGGCGTAGACTGTGTTAAGTTGTAGTTTTATACTTGGGTCTCTTTTGTGAAAATGAGCTGAAACAGTTGCACTTTCATACACATTTCCATCAGAAGTGGTTTTTTGAAGTTTTGTATAAATAGTAGTTGAATTTTTAATGAGAATTGGACGCTGAAAGTATAACCAGTTTTTTGCATCAAAGCTGTACAAAAGGCTATAACTATCACTTTCATCTAATTTTAAGTAAGAAATATCAATTTTTGCAGCATCGATGAACAATGGATTATCATTTGTAATGAATGGTGCAGGAACAAATTCAGCTGGAACTTTTGCTGAAAAGAAATTAGAAGTTTCTAATCTTGGTGCTGGTTTATTTCCCATTTCAAATTCTAAAATTCCACCATTCAATAGTTGTAAATGGCTAATTTCATTAGATTTAAGAAGGTTTCCGTTCCATTTTATAGATTGCACAAATTTATTTTCAGGACTATTGTTTTTGCTACTAATTTCTACAAATTTCCCATTTCCTAAGTTCATTTTTACTTTGTCGAAAAGCGGTCTTCCAATTTGATAGTTCGTATTTCCAGGCGCAATAGGGTAGAAGCCCATTGAACTTAGCACGTACCAAGCGCTCATTTGACCACAATCTTCGTTTCCTGAAAGTCCATCTGGAGCGTTGAAATAAAGTTCATTTAAGATTTTATCAACGTACAATTGCGTTTTGTGTGGTGCTTTTGTAAAATTATACAAATAGGCAGCGTGATGAGATGGTTCATTTCCGTGCGCATATTGACCAATCAAACCTGTAATGTCACTTTGAACGCGACCGCTTAATTTCTTTTGGGTCGTAAATAAATTATCTAGCCAAACTTCCAACGAATCTTTTCCGCCAAGAAGATTGGTTAAAACTTCAATGTGTTGGGGAGCATAAACCGAATATTGCCAACTGTTTGCTTCGGTGAAATTGAAGTTTACTTCTGCTGGGTCAAAAGGTCCGTACCACATTGCTCCACGACGAGCGCGTAAAAATTTCGTGCTTGGGTCAAATAAATTGATAAAATTATAGCTTCGTTTATTGTAAACTTGATAGGCAGAATCGTTTCCTGCTGCTTTTGCCATCGAAGCAATACAGAAATCATCGTAAGCGTATTCGATTGTTTTTGAAGCTGATTCTGGTTCTTCGTGAGCACTGATAAATCCTTTTTCAGTATATGGCATTTTACCATATTCATCTAGTTGAGTGGTTTTTATCATTGCAGCAAGCGCTTCTTTCGAGTTGTAATCGCGAAGGCCTTTCATATACGCATCTGCAATTACGGAAACACTGTGGTAGCCAATCATACATTCCGTTTCGTTTCCAGCTAATTCCCAAACAGGTAAATCGCCACTTTCGTTAAATTGACGTAGAAAGGTACGGATAAATTCGTTAGTGCGCTTCGGTTGAATTAGTGTGTAAAGTGGATTTGTTCCTCGATAAGTATCCCACAATGAGAAAACAGTGTACTGATTTTCAGATTTTTCAATTTGATGGATTTGATTGTCTCTTCCTCGGTAACGACCATCTACATCGCTGAATAAATTGGGAGCTACATAATTGTGATACAAAGCGGTATAGAAAATCGTTTTTAATTCTTTATTCTCAGTTGCAATATCGATTTTACCTAATTCTTGATTCCATTTAAAAACAGTAATGGCACGTACTTGATCGAAGTTAGAAGCTCCAATTTCAGTTTCTAAGTTATTTTTTGCTCCATTTTCATCTACTGCTGAAATTCCAACTTTCAAAATGATTTTAGAAGTCGATTTTGGAAATTCTAGTAGCAATTTATGTTCTCCATTTTTAAAAATCTTTTTCGCTTTATTGAAAGGAGTTGAACTTGTTAAGTAAAAATAAAAATGTTGATTTTTAGCCCAATCTTTCGAAATTCGATTTCCAGAAACAGCATTTTTTCCAATAACATTAATTGAGGCTGAAAGTACTTCATCACGATGGTCTAAATCAATTAGGATAAAACGATTTTCTTCTTTTGTTTCAAAGGTATATTCATGTATTCCTGCTCGTTCAGAAGTAGTTAGCTTAACTCCAATTTTTCCATCTTCTAAAAAAACCTTATAAAAACCAGGGCTTGCTTCTTCTTTTGCGTGCGAAAATCGGGAGCCATAACCAGTTGGTGATTTATAACCTGGAACTGTGTTTGCTTTTCCTGTTTGAGGTACAATCAATAAATCGCAGTAGTCAGGAACGCCAGTACCACTCAAATGTGTATGACTAAATCCATAAATAATCGAATCCGAATAATGATAACCGGAACAACCATCCCAGCCTTCATAGCGCGTATCTGGACTTAATTGCATCATTCCAAATGGAGCAGTTGCACCAGGGAACGTATGTCCATGTCCGCCTGTCCCAATGAATGGATTGACAAACAAACTTGGTGAACTTGTCGAAATTGAAGGTTTTGATAGTTTATTTTGTGCTTTATCGCTGGCTTCTTGAATACTAGGTACTGTTCCTTGTGCAAGGATACTTTGGAATTTAAATAGTATTAAAACAGCAATTAAAAAGAAATTTCTCATTTGAATTTTCGTTGATTGAGTGAGGAATAAGTCTTGTTTTTTTGAATGAAATAAGCCCACAAAATACTGCCATCATATTTAAAAAAGGCTTGTTTATCAGCTTTTAAGGCTAAGCGTTTACGGTACATTTTACCAAAATTTCGATAAAGGGCCATGTGAGCCAAAAAAACTTTCCAAGTGAATAGAAAATTACCTTCTGTCAAGAATTTCACTGCTGCAATTCCATCTAATGTCATTCTGAAAAACAATTTTGGAAACAACAGACCCTGATGGTTTTTCACGAGCATAAACAGATTATTTCTGAAATTCAAGTATATTTTATTGGGGGAATTGTAGGCTAATGTTCCGCCACCCAAATGATAAACTACACTTTCAGGATTGCAAACTAATTGATAACCTTTTCGTTGCAAGCGCAAACATAAATCAATCTCTTCCATGTGCGCAAAAAAGTCGGTATCAAAACCGCCAGCTTGATGAAAAGCTTCTGAACGAATCAACATTGCTGCACCAGAAGTCCAAGTAACTTGCTGTGAATGATTGTACTGTTGGTCGTCTTTCTCCACATTGTCAAAAATTCGACCGCGGCAAAAAGGAAAATAATTTGAATCTATGTGACCACCACAAGCGCCTGCGTGTTCAAAATTATTTTTGTTTAAATAAGCTAAAATTTTAGGTTGAACGGCAACAATTTTTTCATTTTCCAAGCTTTTAATCAAAGGTTCCAACCAATTTGCTGTCACTTCGACATCGCTGTTAAGCAATAAATACGCATCAAATTCACCTTTTAGTTGTTCCAATGCATCATTATAACCTCTGGCAAAACCATGATTTTCAGCGTTGTGAACTAATCTAAGTTGTGGGTAATTTGTTTTTAAAAAGTCAACAGAATCATCGGTGCTTGCATTTTCAGCTATGATAACTGTTTGTTTTCCTGAATGCTCCACTACACTCGGTAAATAAGTTTCCAAGTGTTTTCTACCATTGAAATTTAGAATAACAACCGCAACCTTCAA
>CALPMC020000006.1 GCA_943324565.2 Chitinophaga pinensis
AAACCTGTTGTTCTTATTGATAAGTCTTTAGATGCTTATAATAATAAGGTTCTTTTTCCTGAAAAGTTAGCTAAAGCTAATGAACGTTTAAAGAAATCGGGGCTTCCTGATTTTAAGGCTTTAAATCGCAAATAGGCAAGCTAATTAACCTTCTCCAAATTCACCACCATACCATCTTCTGCACTAATCGTATTTTCGAAAATTGATTTCGCTTCTTCAATATGTGTTGCTGAATTTTCGTAGCGAGAAGAGAAATGTCCGAGTATTAGTTTTTTAACATTTGCCTCTTTTGCAACTGCTGCCGCTTGTTTAGCCGTAGAGTGAAAGGTAGTCTTCGCACGATCGATGTGTTCTTCCGTAAAAGTAGCTTCGTGATAAAGCAAATCAACATTTCGAATGCTTTTGATGATTGTTTCATTCGGTTTTGTGTCTGAGCAAAACGCATACGAATGAGCAGGTTTTGGAGGAAAAGTATAATCTTCGAAGTTGCGAGTTTCACCATTTTCAAGTACAATATTTTGTCCTTTTTTTAGCAATGGAAAATGCTGAATCAATAAACCTGCACCTTTAATTGCTGTTGCATCTAATTGATATTCTTTTGGTTTTTCTTGAATTTTAAATCCACACGTTTCAATGCGATGTTTCAACGGAAAACTACTAATTTCAATCAATCGATCTTCGAAAATGAGTTGTTCATCTTTATATTGTAGCGGTACAAAATCAATTTTAAACGTCAATTTGTTTTTTCCAACTTCCAACATTCCTTTCATCAATTGCTCCAATTCAGGATGACCATAAACAGTAATTCCTTGATTTCGGCCTAATAAATTCATTGTGCTCAACAGTCCAGGTAAACCAAAAAAATGGTCACCATGAAGATGCGAAATGAGAATGTGTGTGATTTTTTGAAGCTTGATTCCGTACTTTCGGATTTGCGATTGCGTTCCCTCACCACAATCAATTAAAATATGGCGATTGTTACATTCAATGTATTGAGCAGTTGTGGCTCTTATTGCAGTTGGTAATGCAGCACCACTTCCTAAAATGGTAAGATTAAAACTCACAGTGCTAATGCAGAAACGGCCTCTTCTTTTTCTTTACAGATGGTAAAAACTTTGTCTAACTGTGCAATTTCAATCATTTTTTTGACATTTGCTTGCAAACCACAAATTGCGAAAGAACCATTGGTGTCTTTACACAATCTATTTCCGACAAGAATAGCACTAAGACCTGTAGAATCGCAATATTTCGTTTTGGACAAGTCAAGTACCATCTGGTTTTTACCTGTTTTATTGATGTGTAAAAAATGAGCTTTTAATTCAGGAGCATTTCCAGCATCTAGTTTGTCAACGTGAGATTGAACTACAATTATATTTCCTATTTGTTCGTTTGAAAAGTTCATAGTGCATCTGTTTTGTCAAATGTAATTATATTTTGTGTACACGCTTTAACAGTTGTAAAAATTTCAGTGCGAAATCGTTAGGAAATTAAAAATTGAAAATAGATTTGATAATAATGAACTTAGTTTATTGTTGAACTTAAATTGATTTGTTAAATAATTTATTTGAATTCAATAATCATTTCAACTCTTCGGTTTTTCTTGCGACCTTCTGGTGTTTCATTAGTTTCTATTGGTCTTGATTCGCCATAATATTCAATTTTAAAGCGATCAAAATTTAAACCTTTACTTACAACATAATCCCTAACAGCTTCAGCTCTCTTTTTCGATAATTCCATATTTGAAGCATCATCTCCAATATTATCTGTGTGTCCAACTAATTTTAAAATCCACTCAGGTTTTTCAGAAAGCAATAAGGATAACATATCCAATGCTGGTAGTGACGATTTAACAATTACCGAGCTATTCGTTTCAAACTCCAAATTCTCAATTGCTTTTGAAACGATTTCTTTTTGTTTTTCTGTTATTTTTGGGCAACCATCATTTTCTTTTTCTCCTTTTGTTTCTGGACATTTGTCAATTGAATTGGGAACGCCATCACCATCATTGTCCTCAATTGGACAGCCAAAATTTGAAATTGGACCAGAAACAGATGGGCATTTATCAAGATTGTCTTTTACTCCATCACCATCTTTGTCGCCCCAAGGACATCCTAAATTTTCTTTGTCTCCAGCTATTTCTGGACATTTGTCCTCATTATCATTTAATCCATCTGAATCTTTATCACCCCAAGGACAGCCATTGTTTGCTCGATCCCCAATTAAATCGGCGCATTTATCTTTTTTATCAGGAACACCATCTCCATCTGAATCTTTTTGATGTGAAAATTTATACGAAAGTGTAATTTCGTGACTTCCAGATGAGTACTTTCTTAGGTTTGATGTTGTAATATCATAAGAATAATAAATACCAAATCTATCTTTCTCGATGCCAACTAATAAAGAAACTGCATCTGAACTTCGATATGAAATTCCAGAAACGAATAAATCTTTTATCTTCAAATTCCCACCAATCTCAAGCTGTGTTGGTTGAATAAATGTTGAACGGATAAGCAAATACGGAAGTAATTTGACATTGTTTTTAAGGGCATATTCATAATTTATTGTAACGTTATACTGACGAATTAGACGGTTTTTATCTAAAACTGAATTATTCAACGCATTTAATTTTTTTAATGAACTTTGAAAAAGTTGTTGACTCGATAAACCAATTTGTAACCCTTTAAATTTATAAGATATACCCAAATTGAAATCAGGTGATGCACTATTTACTTTTCCGTAAAGTGTTAGATCATTGCTTGAATTTGAAACGATAGATGAACCGTCATACGCATATTGATTTAACAATCCTGTAGCTCCAATCGATAGACTTGAATTTTCAGTTAATTCAAATCGATATCTAAAATTGAGTCCAATGCCAGTTTGTTTTATTGCGCCTCCAAAATCATCTAATATTAAAAACCCACCAACTGCAAACTTTTCATTTTTAAGATTTGAATGTCCAGCAATTTTATAGGTTGATGGTGCTCCATTGAAACCAACCCATTGTTGTCTTGTACTAACTAAAAAGTGAATGTCTTTTGAACCAGTTGTTGCTGGGTTTACCAAAAAAGTATTATTGTAGTATTGCGTATTTACAGGTAATTGTTGTGCGAAACTTAAAGAGGCAGTAAACAATATAACTATCAATTTAATTGTTTTCATAATTAATACTTTATTGTTAATGTTCCATTGAATACTTGGCCATTTCCTAAATCAACCACAAAATAGTAATCTGCAACAGGTAATTGTTTGTCTTGATAACTTCCATCCCAATTTACTGCTGTTCCATTGCTCTCAAAAACTGTTTGTCCCCAACGATTGAAAACTTGTACTTGATTTTTAGTAAACTGCTCAATTCCAATTATATTCCATTTGTCATTTTCATTGTCTCCATTCGGACTGAACCCTGTTGGGACAATCAAGCAATCACCTTCGCCATCTTGTAAATTAAAATTAGCGATTGATGAACAATCATTAGCATCTGTTACTGTAACACCATAATTACCAGCTGAAACATTTAATAAGTTCTGTGTATTAGAACCATTGTACCATTGATAAGTAAAAGGAATTGATCCTGTGACGCTTACATTAATACTTCCAGAAACTCCTCCTTCACAATCAGGAAGAATGGAATTAAATGCGATTGATGGAGGATTATTGACAGAAACAAGAATACTATCTTTTCCACTGCAACCATTTCCATCGGTTCCAATTACTTCATAATTTGTTGTAACGGTTGGAGAAAATGGCGTGTTATTCGAAACTCCATTTGACCACGAATAAGTTGTAGCGCCTGCTCCATTTAGAGTAATACTTTCTCCTGAACAAATAATTATATCAGGTCCTGCATTTACATTCAATGTTCCGACGACCGAAAGATTTATTGTAATTATACTATCACAGCCGTTCTGATTTTGTAGTGTGTCTATGTATGTTCCTGTTTGATTGTAAACTATTCCTGTTGGCGATGTATAGGAGCTACATACAACGGGAGAAATAGAAGATTGAGTTGGTGTTAGTATGGTTAATTGAGTAATGATGATACTGTCACAACCCAATGAAGTTAAAAGTGTATCATAATATTGACCCGATTGAGTATACGTATTACCAGAAGGAGAAAGGTAACTTGAACATACCGTTTTTGTTTCGTTTACAGTTGAACTATTATTGACTGTAAGTTGGATTGTTACAATGCTATCACAACCGTTATTTGTTGTATACGTTTCTTGATAAGTGCCACTATTACTATAATTATTACCTAATGGAGAGATATAATTACCGCAAGACGAAATTGATACTATGTTTTGTATTGTTGTAATTGTCAAGTTAATCGTAACAATACTATCACATCCATTGACATTGGAATATGTTTCTGTGTAAGTCCCAGAAGAACTATAATTATTTCCTTGTGGCGAAGTATAACTATCACATCGAGAAATTGAAACACTGTTGGTTTGAGTTGGTAAAATTGTTAAGTTGAGGGTTACTATACTGTCGCAACCGAATATATTTACTAGTGTATCTGTATAGGTGCCAGAAGCTGAATAGGTTGTATTGTTTGTTGACCATGTATAGGGTTGGCATTGCGAAATTGAGAAAGATGAGCTATTTGAAGGGCAATAATTAAATTTTAGTAAAAATGGAGAATAATAATTTGTTACTCCGCCCCAAGTGTGAGATATTGAATTTAAGTAATTCGTTTGAGTGTCACTAGTATTAAAGTCAACTTGTCCTCTAAAATTTCCTGAAATATAAATTGAATTTTGATTTACTTGAACAGCCGCGGACTCGTTTGTGTAATTATTAGCTTCTCCCGTTAAAATTCCAGCCCATATAAAATCACCAAGAGTTGTTAATTTTAAAATAAACGTATTAGACCCTCCTGAGGCAGTTAAATTGAATATTTCTGAATTGGACGGATTAAAGTCAGCTTCTCCCTGAGTTATTCCGGTTATGTAATAATTGTTTTGTGAATCGGATGTTATAAAAAATCCTTGAGGATTTGAGGAAGAAATGATAGATTTTGCCCAAATGAAATTGGCGTTTTCATCCCACTTGCATATAAAAGCATTTATTGTTGATGGTGATAAATTATTTACACCTATTCCAGGATTAAAATCAACAATTCCGTTATTATATCCTGTAAATATAATGTCATTATTTGAGTCAATCGTAATCCCGTTTCCTTTATCTGAGCCCGACCCCCCAATAGATTTTACCCAAATAAGATCGCCTGATGAGTTTAATTTTTGCACAAAAAAATCATAAGCTCCATTTGAAGTTAGATTGGAAACACCTGAATTGGGATCAAAATCAACTGTTCCTTGGAAATTACCAATTACATAAATATCTCCATTTGTTGAAGTTGCAATTCCATTACCTTCATCAATAAAAGTTGTATTTCCACCAAATCCTTTAATCCATTGAGGATTGCCATTTGCATTCCATTTTGCAATAAAAACGTCATCTGCTCCATTTGAAGTTATTGTTTGAGAGGCTAATGTTATTGAATTTTGATAACTTCCAGTAATTATGACATTATCAAAAATATCTATTGAAATATCATTTATTGAAGTAATATCATTACCATAACTTTTAACCCACTGAAAATTAGAGTTTAAGTCTAAGGAAACTATAAAACAACTTCCAATTGACGCTAATGTGTTACTTCCATTTGGATTAAAGTTTATAATGCCCGAGAAATTTCCTGTGATGTAAATTTTATCATTTTTGACACAAATCTTTTTTGGTTTACATATAGCACTATTATTTGACACTAATTCTTTTTTAAAGAATTTTATCCAAATTAAAGTACCATTTGGATCAAATTTGGAAATTGCACCACACCCACTTGTAGGTGCATAAATAGGGGAACCTGTTGGATTGAAATTGTCTTGTGTATCACCGCTACTCAACACATATGAGTTTCCAATACTGTCAATTACCATATCATATTCCGAGAATCCTGTTGAGCTCCATCTTTTCGCCCAGTCAAAAGTAGGAGCTTGGCTAAATGCCAAAATTCCCATCATTGAAAAAATGAATAGTAATATAGTTTTCATATTTTTTTAAAATTTGATTTGTCAAAAAACTCGTATTTGTCTTTTATGTAATAAGATTCAGGACCAGAAAAAATCATTTCACTTTCCCAAAGTTCACATAGCACAGGTGCCTGCTGTAACCATGAATTCATACCACGGTGCCAGCTTTTCCATATTTCGTCGGAAATTCTATTTTTCTTTTTCCAATAATATTCCTCAGCGCAGAGATTAAAGAATTCCATTGCAGCGTCATATAATAATGGATCTTTTGTTATCAATTTCATATCCGCACTTTTCAACTCATTTAGTTTGTTGTTAATGTTTGAGTAACGAATGTTAAAATCTCTAAAAAGTTCTTTTTCAGTGTTATCCTCATTTAATTTAGTTTGTTGTCGTGTGTAACTAAATCCGACAATCGCAAGAATTAATGGAGAAACACAATTACACATTAACTCAATACATTGAAAATTCATGTTAAATATTTTCGACAAAAATACCAAATAACTCTTAATAAAGAGTAAAAGAATAAAGAGCAAGTAAAAAAGCGGTAATGTAATTTATGGACAATTCATTGATTTGCTTTTTTAAAAGAGTAAAATGAATCCAAAAGCACCACGAACAATTGCCAAGAAAACAATAACTGAAGAAGAAAAAATTATTCTTAAAAAAATTGGCGACAAACTTAAAGAGTTGCGTAAAGATGCTGGATACACAAGTTATGAGTATTTTGCTTATGAAAATAACATAAGTCGCCCCCAATATGGAAAATATGAGGCAGGTGCTAACATTCAATTAAATACCTTGATTCGAATATTAAGTCATCTTAATATTTCATTAGAAGATTTTTTTAAAGGGATTTAGTTTTCAGAACTACAACTCCACACGCCCCGTCGTAAACGGAAAGCTTTTTTGGACGTTAAGATATTACGACTTTAGGATGTTAAGACAAAAAGCTTGATTTTCTACTTGTAAGCTCGTTTGTGCTTTAATTGGTGGCGTAGTTGTTTCTGGATCAAACTTGTAGGAGTAGGCGGATAAGGCGCTTTAAGATTGGAAAATATGAGGATGGAGCAAACATTCAATTAAATACCTCAATTCTAATACTAAGCCATCTTAATAGTTAATTAGAAGATTTTTAAGGGAATGTGATAGTGTGGTAAGATTACTTTTTTGATGGTAATTTTGCTGTTGACAATATCTTATTTGCCTTTTCCAATTTTTTAGTAAAAATTACTTTATCACGAAGTTTATCCAACTTAGTGTCTATTGCAACTAATGGTTTATTTTGTAATGAAATGGTTTTTTGTGTTTTCATACTAATTTCTTTTGAACTAAAAATCCTTCATATTCTTTACCAATTTCAAATTCAACGAAGTCATCACCGATTTGACCATAAAGGTAAAAATTCTTTTTTTATTTCCTCATAGTACCGTGTTATTCCCATTCTATACAAACGTGTTCTCACTTTTGTAAAATATCGAAACTTGTATTTTTTGCAAGTTTCGATAATTTATTATTATTTTTATGTCATGAAAAAATTTACCAATCGAAAAGAGTATCTCGAAAAACTGCTTTCCTTTAGAGATAAAGACTTGATAAAAGTTGTTAGTGGTTTGAGAAGATCAGGTAAAAGTACTTTGTTGGAGCTTTTTCGAGTTGAGTTGTCTAAATTAGGAGTTGAAAAGCGGCAAATTCATAATTATAACTTTGAGCTTCCCGAAAACTTTTTGAATAAATCGTGGACTGATTTGTATTTTGAAATCAAAAATAAACTTCAGCAAGATTGTAATAATTATTTGTTTTTAGATGAGGTTCAAAATATCCCCTTCTTTGAAAAATTAGTTGACGGACTTTACGCTACTGAGAATACAGATGTTTACATTACAGGATCAAATGCTTTTTTACTTTCTAGTGAATTAGCAACTTTATTGGGTGGACGTTACATAGAGATTTCAATTTTACCCTTTTCTTTTCAAGAATATTTGATGGCAAGGAATATTGAATTTTCTAATAAGTATTTGAATTTTGAAGGCTTATTTTTCGATTATGTAAACGAAACATCTTTGCCAAAAGGAGTTGAAATTCGAACAGAAGGAATGGATAAAATATATGATTATCTTGGAGCAATTTATACTACAATTGTTGAAAAAGATATTATGCAACGACATAAAATTAATGATAAACGTGCGTTTCAAAATGTGGCTAAATTTATTTCATCAACAATTGGAAGTGCTATTTCACCAACAAGTATTTCTAAAACATTAAAGCAAGATGGTCAAACAATACATCATGCAACCGTTGAAAAATTCTTGGATTATTTGACCGAAAGCTTCATTTTTTATAAAGTAAATCGTTTTGATTTGAAAGGTAGAAAACAACTCGCTACTCAAGAAAAGTATTATTTAGTTGATGTTGGATTGCAAAATATTCTCATTGGAAAAGAAAAGTTTAGAGACCGCGGTCACATTTTAGAGAATATAGTGTATTTGGAATTATTACGAAGAGGAAACAAGATTTGGATTGGAACAGAAAGAAACTCAGAAGTTGATTTTGTTTGTAAAACTGCAACAGGCAATATCGAATATTTTCAGGTCGCCTGGCAGTTGACAGAGGAAAAAACGATTGAAAGAGAATTTGGTTCTTTGGAAAAAATCAAAGATAATTATCCTAAGTATTTGTTGACAACGGATTCGTTTACACAAAGTCGAAACGGGATTCAACATTTAAATGTTTTTCAATGGTTATTGAGTAGCAACTAAGATGAGAATTATCTAATTATCGAAATTTGTATTTTTTGCAAGTTTCGATAATTTATTGAGTTATAAAAAGATTTTCAGCGTTCAATCTTCGCTGCGAGTAAATAAATTACTGCCATTCTTACTGCAACACCGTTTTCAACTTGGTGTAAGATAATACTTTGCTTGGAATCTGCCACATCACTCGTGATTTCAACCCCACGATTTATTGGACCAGGATGCATTACCACAATTTCTTTTGAAAGTGAATCCAATATTTCTTTATTCAATCCAAAAAGCATTGAATATTCGCGTAAAGACGGGAAATATTTGATGTCTTGACGTTCCAACTGTATGCGCAACATATTTGCCACATCACACCATTCCAAAGCTTCGATGAGGTTGTGTGAAACTTTCACGCCTAATTCGTGAATGTACTTTGGAATCAAGGTTGTTGGTCCGCAAACCATCACTTCAGCACCTAATTTTTGAAGGCAGTAAATATTTGATAGCGCCACACGTGAATGTAAAATATCGCCCACAATTACCACTTTTTTCCCTTCAACACTTCCCAATTTTTCGCGAATGGAATAGGCATCTAATAAAGCTTGAGTTGGATGTTCGTGTGTTCCGTCTCCAGCATTTATTACTTTAGCTTTAATCTTTTTAGATAAAAACAAAGCAGCTCCAGGATTTGGATGACGCATCACCACCATATCCACTTTCATGGAAAGAATGTTGTTAACTGTATCGATTAATGTTTCTCCTTTTTTTACGGAACTTCCAGATGCGCTGAAATTAATGGTGTCTGCCGAAAGTCGCTTTTCAGCTAATTCAAAAGAAAGTCGTGTTCTGGTAGAATTTTCAAAGAAAACATTCGCAATAGTAATGTCACGTAAAGAAGGTACTTTTTTGATTGGTCGATTGATTACTTCTTTGAAACTATCTGCGGTTTTGAAGATCAATTCGATGTCTTCGCGCGTTAAGTCTTTAATTCCAGTAAGGTGGTCAACACTTAAATTATTCATTACTTTCTTTTGTAAACAATACTACTTTATCTTCTCCTTCTGTTTCTTGCCATTCGACTGAAACGCGTTCTGAAATCAAGGTGTCGATGGCTTTTCCTGTATAATCCGCTTGGATGGGTAAGTCTCTAGAGAATCTTCTGTCGATAATGACTAACAATTCAACTTTTGATGGGCGACCAAATGTCAATAAGGCATCAAGTCCTGAACGAATCGTTCTTCCAGTATAAAGAACGTCATCGATTAGCACAACTTTTTTGTTTTCAATGCTGAAATCAATGTTGGTTATACTTGGAATGAGTGGTCGTTCACGTCGTCTGAAATCGTCGCGATAAAAGGTAATGTCGAGATTTCCGCAAGTGATTTTTTTTCCTAAGATTTCTTCTAGAATTTCTTTCAAACGTGTGACAACGTGTATTCCACGTGGTTGTAAACCAACAAGAACAGTATTCGAGAAATCATTATGGGATTCAATCAATTCATGGGAAAGTCGCTTCAATGTAAGTTCCAAATGTTTGGCATTGAGAATAACTTGTTTTTCCATCGCAACAAAGATAATTGTTTTTAGAAAATGGGAGGTTGCGATGAAAAGTTATTTGTCAAAATAATGTCCCATTGCAGAAACAACTTCAACTGTTACAATTTCATTATTAACAGAGTAAATCATTCTATCTTTTTGATTTATGCGTCTTGACCAAAAACCATGAAGTTCATGCTTGAGTGCTTCAGGTTGACCAGTTCCCGAAAAAGGATGTACTTTAAGCTCTTCAAGAAATGATTTTATTTTTCTTTCTATAGCTTTATTACCAGAACGTTTATGAAGCGAAATGTCTTGTTTTGCTTTTTCAGTTAAAACAACTATAAACTTTTCCATAACTCATCGACATTATCTACTTGATATCGTTTTTTACTAGCCGCTGATTTTTTGACCATTTTCACAAATTCAGGATTGTATGGAGATTTTTCTTCGATGATTTCAACCGACTTATTATCTGTTATAAATTCCTTTAAAAATTGCATGAATACTTTACCTTTTCCGGTTCTTTCATTGATTTTTAATGTAATAGTTGCCATACTTTTTGTGTTACTTATACAAAGCTACATTTTTTACTATAAACTTTTGTTAATGAATTCATTTTAAAATCCAATTACTTAACCAATAATCTTTTCGAAAAATTGCCAAATAGCATCTTTCGGACAAGGCGCAACGAACTGTAATAGTACTTTTGTTGTAGGATGATTGAAAGCTAATTTTCGCGCATGTAAGCAAATAGACCCGTCTTCATTTGGACGTTTAGCTCCATATTTAACGTCACCTTTGATGTAACAGCCTATACTTGCTAGTTGTGCTCGGATTTGGTGATGTCGACCAGTTTCTAATTGAATTTCTAATAAATGATAACGGTCGGAAGATGCAATTAATTTGTAATGCAATTTGGCTTCTTTCGCACCCACAACGGATGATTTGGAAACATAGCTTTTATTCTGATTTTCATTCTTTTTGAGGTAATGAACCAATTTTCCTTCTGGATTTTCAGGCAAACTTTCAACTATCGCCCAATAAACTTTGTTGGTTTCTTTCTCGCGAAATTGTCCATTCAAACGTTCCAAACCTTTACTTGTACGAGCAAAAACAACCGCACCACTTGTTGGTCGATCTAAACGATGCACTACACCACAAAATACATTTCCAGGTTTGTTGTACTTTTCTTTTAAGTAATCTTTAATTTCATCAGGTAGTGTTCTATCTCCAGTTTTGTCTCCTTGTACAATGTCAGATGCACGTTTATTAATTACAATAACGTGATTATCTTCATAGATAATTTGATCAGCAAACATTAACCTTTGAGTTTGTTTTGTTGCATTTTGTTATAACGTTTACTACGAAGTGCAGCTGTTATTGTGAAAATTACAAAACCTACAATTGTCCAAATTAACCAAGTTGGGAATTTTCCTAAACCATCACCTTGCGCATACGAATGCAAACCAACAAGCATAAAGTTCACACCAAAGAAAGTAAATAGAATGGCAGAATAACCCCAGAAAGAAACAACATTGAAAAAGAATTTGCCTTTCAATCCCGGAATAAAGCGCAAGTGCAAAATCACTGCATAAACTAACACAGAAACTAAAGCCCACGTTTCTTTTGGATCCCAACCCCAATAACGTCCCCAAGATTCATTTGCCCAAATTCCACCTAAGAAAGTACCAATGGTGAGCATAAACAAACCTATGGTCATTGTCATTTCTGAGACATAGGTTAACTCATTAATATTTATGGTGATAATTTCACCTTTACTGCTTGTTCGGAAGGTATAAAGTATTAAGTTGAATAAACCTAAAATACAAGCCAAACCAAGGAATCCGTAACTTCCAGTGATAATGGCAACGTGAATCATCAACCAATAAGACTTTAATACAGGAACTAGAGGTGTGATTTCCGGATCCAATAAATTCATTTCAGAAACAAAAATCATTAAAGACGCTAAAATTGCTGTCCCTGCAATAACCACAGCATTTTTTCTGGAGAATAAAAACCCAGCAATCATCGTTACCCAAGAGATAAAAATAATTGCTTCGTAACCATTACTCCATGGTGCATGCCCAGAAATTGCCCAACGAAAACCTAGACCAACTCCATGGTAAACAAAAGCAACAATTAATGTAAAAACAAAGAATTTTCGAATTTTTTCTATGGTTGAATTTGATTTGGAGTTTGGATTGGTAAAGACACGAATAAAAAATAAAATCAACATTAACAAACCAACCAAACCATACATTCTGTATGAATTTTTGAAAATCTGCATTTTGTTATAGCTGATTTCAATTTTAACCAATCTTTCTGAAGGTACAACTTTTTTTCCGACAGATCGTTGCATTTCTTTAATTGACTTCAAAAGAGTACTCGCTTCTTTATAATTTTTATTTTTCGCAGCTTGATCAATTGCATTAAGATATTTAAAAACTTGCAGTGAAGCGCTTGTGTCTTTTTCCAATAATTCAGAACTCATTGGAACATACCATTGATTATTTGGGTCTTGTTTTTTAGGAATCAATCGCATGTATTGCCACATAAAAACACCTTGAACTACTTCAAATTTTTCGTTCAATTTAATGAGTTTTTTATCGAATTCAGAGCGTTTTGATTCTAATTTTTGATGCGATTTTTCATATTCTGCCAACCATTTAAAATTCCCTTCTTTACTTAATAATTCTAAACTTGACGCATATTCTCCCAATTTTAGAGGATCTCTTAAAACACTTGGAACTTGAATCATTTTTTGCTCCATCCAATATTGTGGATACATGTGCATACTTAAAATTGTTTGCACTGCGTTGTAATTTTTGTATTTGTTGTCGCGGTAAATTTTGCGGAGTAATTGGTCGCATAAAGTATGAAAAGGAACCACTCGACCGTCATAATCTAATACCAATAAAGAAGCTAATTCTTCTGAATGTTGTTCTGTCACTACTCGATAAATTCCTTTTGAAGGGTGATTTTTATGCGCATTGTCTGTTGGTTCAGGAGTTTGTTCTTGAGTAGTGTGATCATGTCCACTGTGGTCGTGTCCGTCGTGTTCATCATGTTGCGCATTAGCTGTAAAACTTGAACTAAGCAAAACAAAAACGAACATTAATTCTTTCCTTTTTTCCTTTAAAATTGCCAATCTTTCATTTAAATACTGGAATCGTCCTACTGGAGCGAAAAGCGATAAAATCATTGCAATTGCCATTAGTAAATAACCTAAATAAGTAATGTTTGTCCCCCACCAATCGTGATTTACACTCAATTTAGTCCCTTCTTCATTTTCAGGTGTAGATGGATCGTCTAAGTTGTAACTGGATTGAAAAAAGCGATATCCTCGATAGTCCATTACATTATTCATAAATACAGTTTGATTGCGTTTGTATTTCATTTCTTCATCGAGAATTGTTAAATCACTTTCAAAAGAAGACGGTGATTCTGAACCTGGATATTTATCTAAACGGAAATCGCGACATTCAACTTTAAATGGCATTGGTTTTCTAATGGAACCATATTCAAGTTGGCAAGTCACCCCATTCATGTCAAAACGAACTGGAGTAGGAATTGCACTCATTCCGCCTTCTAAACGAACGATTTTTGAACTTTTTCCATCGCTTACCTTTACTGTTAAATAGTCTGAACCTTCATTTTTCTTTCCTGTAGAAACTAATAATTTCTTTGCGTTGTTTATTTTTTGTTTGAAAACAAATTGTTGATTCCCAACTTGATAAAGTGTTTTGGTTTTGAAAGTTTCCCAAACGTTTGGTTTCACTTCTTTATACAATGAATCTGAAACTGGTAAGCCAGATTGACGTGCCTTTTGCATCTCTGTCATTGGCAAATAGCGAACAGGAAGAAAAGTTCTTAATTGAACAGAATCTCCAATTGTTCGTGCTTCGATTCCGGGAGTTGCAACTTTTTTATTAAATGATAGCGGAATGTTTCCAACCATAAATAGGTCATTTTCGCACAAATAGTTTGATTTCATTCCGTCTGTCACTAATTCCAAAGCGCTAGTTTTAAATCGCTTGTTGATTACAAAAGTGTCTTTCATTTTCGTTTGAAAATTAACATATTCAAACGTGAAATTTTTGTTATCGATTGCTACTTCATTTTTAAAGTAATTATCAGTAATCACAGAAAAGTATTTTTTTGAAGCATCAATTTTGGTGGATTTCGTTTTTGGATTTTCCAAATAAACAAGCAAATACGGGTCTGAAGTAAAAATAAAATCAGAACTTGTTCCTTCGTTGATAATCATTAAACCTTCAAAGCTGACATAGCGTGTTACACCTGCTCCAATAAGTATGATTATAAATGAAAGGTGGAACGTTAACATAGCGATTTTTTCACGCATGAACATCTTGTATTTGAAAATGTTAGCCATTAAATTAAGTGTTAGATACAAAAGCAAAAGCTCAAACCACGTTGCATTGTAAATAATGATTTTAGCACTTTGAATGCCATAAATTGATTCTATAAATGTTGCGGTACCAATACCTACAAGGAATAAAATCAGAGCTAAAGACATACTTTTCATTGAGAAAAAAATGTCAACTATTTTTTGTAATAATGTTTGTTTCATGCGGGTGCAAAATTAATCAATACCTACTATCAAAAACACATTTTTAATAGTAATAGTAATTTTTCAAACGAGCGAAATAAAATAGTTACTTTTGGCGCGGATTTTTAGCTGTATAAATGCTTTAATTCCTTAAAAAAACTATATAAATGAAAAAAATCCTTATTCTCGGTGCAGGTTTATCTGCTTCTTCAATGATTAGATATTTGTTGAATCTCGCTCAAGAAAATGATTGGCATTTGAAAATTGTTGACCAAGATATCGAGTTAGTTAAGCGAAAAATAAACAATCATCCCAATGCTGAAGCTTTAGCTTTTAATGCTTTAAATCCTCACGAAAGAAGACCTGCGATTGGACATTCAGACTTGGTAATCTCTATGTTGCCAGCGCGTTTTCATGTCGAAGTTGCGAAAGACTGTATCGATTTACACGTGGATTTAATCACACCTTCCTATATTTCTCCAGAAATGAGAGCATTGAACGAAGAAGCGAAAGAAGCAGGAATAGTTATTATGAATGAAATTGGTGTTGACCCAGGAATCGACCACATGAGTGCGATGAGAATAATTCATTCAATTCAAAATAGGGGAGGGAAACTAACGAGTTTTAAATCTTTTTGTGGTGGTTTGATGGCACCGGAAAGTGACAACAATCCTTGGCATTACAAATTTACTTGGAATCCCCGCAATGTTATTCTCGCAGGACAAGGTGGTGCAGCATGCTTTAAGCAAAATAACGAATACAAATACATTCCCTACAATCGATTGTTTAGCAGAACAGAGCGCTTTTCAATCGGAACGTATGGCGAATTTGATGGATATGCCAACCGCGATTCTTTATCGTATAGAAAAACGTATGGTATAGAGGACATTCCCACAATTTATAGAGGAACCTTGCGCAGGCCGAATTACTGCCAAGGTTGGGACGTTTTTATTGAGTTAGGAATGACTGATGATTCTTACAAAATGTCAAATTCGGAGGAATTAACCCCACGTTCATTTGTTAATTCTTTTTTGCCTTACAACCGCGATTTAACAGTAGAAGTCAAGTTAAAATTGTTTTTACGTGAAGATCGTATGTATTTATATCCTTTGTTTGAATCTATAGGGATTTTTGAAAAAGATGAAAGTTTTGGCTTTGAAAACGCAAGTCCAGCGCAATTACTAGAGAAATTGTTGGCAGAAAAATGGAAATTAGAAGAAGGTGATAAAGACATGTTGGTTATGTATCATGAATTTGAATATGAACTCAACAGCAAACATCACAAAGTTATTTCTTCAATGATAAACGTAGGGGAGGACCAAACTTACACTTCTATGTCGAACACAGTTGGTTTACCAGTTGCGATTGCAGCAAAAATGATTTTGAAAGGTGATTTACTCGAAAAAGGAGTAACTTTACCTATTCACGCAGCGATTTATGAACCAATTTTAGAAGAGTTGGAAAAATTGAATATTCGCTTTGAAGAACAAGAATTTGAACTATAAAAACAAAATAGAATGGAAAACGAAGAAAACCAAATGAACATCGAACTTTCTGAAGAAATTGCTTTAGGTGTATATTCAAATCTCGCAATAATTACGCATTCTCCTGCTGAGGTTGTATGTGATTTTATTCAAGTTATGCCGGGAATGCCTAAAGGGAAAGTACGTTCAAGAGTATTGATGACTCCACAAAATGCAAAACGTTTTTTACAAGCGTTGGCAGACAATATAAATAAATACGAGCAAACTTTTGGACATATTGATGATCCACAAGCTGGAATTCCACCAATGAATTTTGGTACTCCAAGCACAATGGCTTAATTTTTCAGTTAACTGAGAATGATAACTGTTTGTATTCCTGTTTACAATTCCGATGTTTGTGCATTGGTTGAAGCACTTTATGAGCAGTCAAAAAAAATAAAAGAAACGATTGAAATCATTGTAATCGATGATGGTTCAACTCCAGCAATTAAGAAATTAAACGCTGATTTTTCAACCAAAGTTACTTACATAGAAAATCAACAAAACAAAGGCAGAGCGTCTATTCGAAATCAATTTTTGGAATTTGCGTCTCAGCCTTTTTTGTTGTTTATAGATGGCGATTCGGCAGTGATTTCTTCCACTTTTTTGTCAGATTACATTCAATACATCAATGCAAATGAAACATTCGTGCTTTGTGGAGCAAGTGTTTATCAAAAAAACAAACCCGACCGCAATCATTTATTACGCTGGAAATATAGCATCGTTCGAGAAAGCAAATCAATTGAGGAGCGATTAAAAAATCCAAACTTGGGATTTAAAACCAATAATTTCCTAATCCGTAAAACGGTTTTTGAAAAAGTGAAATTCAATGAATCACTTAAGGGTTATGGACACGAAGACACTTTGTTTGGTTTTGAATTAACGCAAAATACCATTCCAATTGCACACATTGACAATCCCGTTTTGAACAAAAACTTAGATGACAACACTACTTTTTTGAATAAAACCAACGAAGGACTAAAAAGCTTGTTGCAAGTTCTTGAAATTGTAAACCATAACAATCAATTCACTCAAAACATAAAATTATTGGCTGCCTACCAAAGAATAAAAAACAATCCTTTTTTAAAAGTTGGTCTTTCTATTTCTGTCTTATTAATACCACTGCTTACCTTTTTTTTTAAGAAAGGATTTTTTACCTTGCGGATGTTTGATATGTATAAACTGATCCAGTTTGGCAAGTTAAGAAAGTAGATTTTAGGTTTTGAGTCATCCTCTTCATTCGCTGCGGTGAACTCCCTCGAGGGAGGAAGCATAAATCTCACTTCGAAAGAAACTTTTGATTTGATTTAAAATCTTTCACTTTTCCAATAGTTTAAAGCATACCCGAGATTCAGTCTCCTCCCTTGAGGGAGGACTAAGGAGGGTGACAAATAATTATGAGGGTTTTCCAACAATTATTTCCGCACAACCAACTTCTTCACCAAAACTTCCTTCGTTTCCAAATCTATAACATTCATAAAACAAATCCCATCTAGCACATTCAGATGAAAACTATTGACTTCTTTTAAAAATTAGCTACACCAGAATTTACGTTTGCAATTCGCAATTCTTTAGTTCGCAACTACTTTTTCTAGAAGCGCTTTCAATTTTACTTTTTCATTTTCCCAGTTTTCAACTTCAGCAGCCTTTTTGCAGTTTTCTTGAAAGGATAATAGTTTGTCTTTATTCTCTAAAAGTCCGTTTATTGTTTCAGCAATTGCTTCTGGGCTTATAGTTTCAATAAAAATTCCGATTTCATATTTTTCTACAATTTTTTGTATTTCAATTAAATTGGAACAAATAACAGCTGTGTTAGCTTGAATGTAGTCAAACAGTTTATTAGGAAGTGCAAAGCGATAGTTTAAAGATTTAGGTTTGTCTAAAGCAAGACCGATACTTGCATATCGCGTAAATTGCATCAATTCTTTATAAGGTCGCTTCCCGAAAAATAATACTTTCGTTTCCAATTGATGCGTTTTTACTAATTCTTTCGCACTTGGAATAACATCGCCATCGCCCACTATTAATAGAATGGCGTTATCAATTAATTGCATAGCTAAAATAGCTTCTTCAATTCCACGATCAACATTGAGTCCCGAACCTTGAACAATAATTAATTCTTTATCTTCAGGAATTCCTAAGTCTTTTTTCGATTTTAGTTCGCTCCAGTCAAATTTCTCGGAAACATTTCTAATAACAACAATTGATTTTCCATACTTCGATTTAAAAATTTCAGCGATAGTATCATTGACTGTTATAATGTTAGTCAATTTTGGGAAAATGATTTTTTCCATACATTCCCATATTTTTTTTACAAATCGTCCTTCTAATTCGGGTGCTTCAGTGAATAATTCATGAGAATCATAAACTATTTTTGACCTTCTTTTAAGCTTGTGGGCTAAAAAAGCAGCAGGTAAAGTGTCTAAATCATTCGAAAAAATGAGATCAACCCTTGAAAAAAGTAAAAAAATGAAAAGTCTTATATTTAATTCTGCATAAAAGAAAGGACCTTTATCAAATAGTAGATTTAAGCGAACACATCGGTGATTTTGTGATTTAAGAGGGATGCTATTTTTTCGCTGTCTCCCAACCAAAACAACAGTATATCCGCTTTCTTTCAATACGTTACACGTTCGGTTGACACGATTGTCTGTTGCCAAATCGTTTGAAACCGTTACTATAGCTATTTTTACTTTCAAGATTCCCAAAATTAAATATATTATCGAGTAAGGAACTTTAATTTACGTTAGGTGAAAAAAAATTAAAATAAATTTAAAAAAGTTCTTTGAGATAAAAAAAAGATTCATACATTTGCATTCCCAAAAAACAACTGTTTTAGGGGAACAAGTTCTTTTATTTGATGTAATTAACATTAATTTGCCGATGTAGCTCAGTTGGCCAGAGCAGCTGATTTGTAATCAGCTGGTCGGGGGTTCGAATCCCTCCATCGGCTCGGAAATTGTTGGGGGTGTCGCATAGTGGCTATTGCAGCAGACTGTAAATCTGTCACCGTAAGGTATCGTTGGTTCGAGTCCATCCACCCCCACAGAAAGGTTAAAAGCGGGAGTAGCTCAGTTGGTAGAGCTTCAGCCTTCCAAGCTGAACGTCGCGAGTTCGAGTCTCGTCTCCCGCTCACTTTCAAAACAAAATTGAGCGCCGGTGTAGCTCAGGGGTAGAGCGCTTCCTTGGTAAGGAAGAGGCCACGAGTTCAAATCTCGTCATTGGCTCAAGATAGAAATGAGTATATCCGATCATCGGATCTATTATATGAATAAGTATATTATTAACTAAGTAACAAATAACAAAAATGGCTAAGGAAAATTTTGACCGTTCCAAACCGCACGTTAACATTGGTACTATCGGGCACGTTGACCACGGTAAAACTACGTTAACAGCAGCTATCTCAAGCGTATTAGCTTCTAAAGGATTAGCAAAAGTTCGTGATTTCTCTTCAATTGACAATGCTCCTGAAGAAAAAGAACGTGGTATCACTATTAACACATCTCACATTGAGTATGAAACTGCAAACCGTCATTACGCACACGTTGACTGTCCTGGTCACGCGGATTACGTAAAAAACATGGTTACTGGTGCTGCTCAAATGGACGGTGCTATTTTAGTTGTTGCTGCAACTGACGGACCAATGCCTCAAACACGTGAGCACATCCTTTTAGGAAAACAAGTTGGTGTTCCTAGATTAGTTGTATTCATGAATAAAGTGGATATGGTTGATGATGCTGAGTTATTAGAGTTAGTTGAAATGGAAGTACGTGAATTACTTTCTTTCTACAGCTACGATGGTGACAATGCTCCAGTTATTCAAGGTTCTGCTTTAGGAGCATTGAATGGAGAAGAAAAATGGGTAAAAACAGTTGAAGATTTAATGGATGCTGTTGACACATATATTGAACTTCCTCCACGTGATGTTGATAAGCCTTTCTTAATGCCAGTTGAAGATGTATTTACGATTACAGGTCGTGGAACTGTTGCAACAGGACGTATCGAAACAGGTGTTATCAATTCTGGAGAAGGTGTTGAAATCTTAGGGATGGGTGAATTGAAACTAACTTCTACTGTAACAGGTGTTGAGATGTTCCGTAAAATCCTTGACCGTGGTGAAGCAGGTGACAACGTTGGTTTATTGTTAAGAGGTATTGAAAAATCTCAAATCAAACGTGGAATGGTTATTTGTAAACCAGGATCAGTTAAACCTCACCAAGAGTTTAAAGCTGAGATTTACGTATTGAAAAAAGAAGAAGGTGGTCGTCACACACCATTCCATAACAAATATCGTCCTCAATTCTATTTCCGTACAACTGACGTTACAGGAGAAATCTTCTTAACTGATGGTCGTGAAATGGTTATGCCAGGTGATAACGTAACAATCAATGTTAAGCTGATCGTTCCTGTAGCAATGGACAAAGGTTTACGTTTCGCTATCCGTGAAGGTGGTAGAACTGTAGGTGCTGGTCAGGTTACTGAAATCGTAGCATAAGATTACAAAACATATAGTTAAATGAGGGGAGTTTTAATCGAACTCCCCTTTTTAAACGGGTGTAGCTCAGTTGGTAGAGTGGTGGTTTCCAAAACCATTGGTCGTGGGTTCAAGTCCTACCGCCCGTGCACAATATAATTTAAAGTACGTGTCAAAAATTAGAACATATTTCCAAGATACATACCATGAAATGGTTCACAATGTTACTTGGCCTACATGGAAAGAGTTACAAAACAATACAATTCTTGTAGTTGTTTCTTCCGTATTGATTTCCCTTGTTATATTCTTAATGGATTATATCTTCGGTATTTCAGGTGAAGCTAATTCACTTTGGAAAGGACTAATTGGATTTATTTACGGAACTTTCTAAGAATTACAAATGGGAGAAATAGTTAAAAAATGGTATGTCGTTCGCGCTGTTAGCGGGAAAGAAAAGAAAGTGAAGGAATACCTTGAGTTGGAAATCACTAGAATGAAGTTAAACGACTACGTAAATCAGGTTTTAATTCCTACGGAGAAAGTTTTCAAAATTCAGAATGGAAAAAAAGTAAATAAAGAAAAAGCTTTTTTACCTGGATATGTATTAATTGAGGCTGCCCTTGTAGGTGAAGTTTCACACGTTATAAAAGGAATTCCTAATGTTATCGGTTTTTTAGGAGCTGTAAAAGGAGGAGAGCCTGTTCCTATGCGTTTATCTGAAGTGAATAGAATACTTGGAAAAGTAGATGAGCTTGCTGAAAACGAAGAGGAACAAAAAATCCCTTTTGTTATTGGAGAATCTGTTAAAGTTATAGATGGGCCATTCAATAATTTCTCAGGTGTAATTGACGAAATTAATGAAGATAAAAAGAAACTAAAAGTTATGGTTAAAATTTTTGGTAGAAAAAATCTTCTTGAGTTAAGTTACATGCAAGTAGAAAAAGAAGGATAAAAATTGTATTAACCCGTAGGAGTGAGAAAGATGATTAAAGCTTCCCATTAATTACTCACGTTTGACTACACAAATTTATATATATGGCTAAAGAAGTAGCAGCATTGATCAAATTACAGGTCAAAGGTGGTGCAGCTAACCCATCTCCACCAATTGGTCCTGCATTAGGGGCAAAAGGGGTGAACATCATGGAGTTTTGTAAGCAGTTTAATGCTAGGACACAAGACAAAATGGGGAAAGTTGTTCCAGTTGTTATCACTGTTTATGGTGATAAATCTTTTGATTTTGTATTAAAAACTCCCCCAGCAGCAGTTCAAATAATTGAACACACAAAAATCAAGAAAGGTTCATCTGAACCAAACAGAGTAAAAGTTGGTGCCATTTCTTGGGATCAAATACGTCTGATTGCAGAAGATAAGCTTCCTGATTTGAATTGTTTTACAGTTGACGCAGCAATGCGTATGGTTTCAGGTACTGCAAGAAGTATGGGAGTTACAGTTAAAGGTGGTGAAGCACCAAAATCCAAATAATATAGTGGTATGAAAAGAGTTTCAAAGAAAAGAAAAGAGATTTTGGCAAAATTTGATTTGTCAAAAGCTTACACTCTAACAGAAGCATGTGATTTGGTTAAAGGTATTTCAACCACTAAATTTGATGCTTCCGTTGATATTTGTGTACGTTTAGGAGTGGATCCTAGAAAAGCAAATCAAATGGTAAGAGGTACAGTTGCACTTCCACACGGTACTGGTAAAGATGTTAAGGTTCTTGTTTTGTGTACGCCAGACAAAGAAGCTGAAGCTATCGAAGCTGGTGCTGATTTCGTTGGTTTAGATGACTATATTGCTAAAATAAAAGCAGGATGGACTTCAGTTGACGTTATCATAACTATGCCGTCAGTAATGGGTAAAGTTGGAGCATTAGGTCGTATTTTAGGTCCTCGTGGTTTAATGCCAAATCCAAAAACAGGTACAGTTACAATGGAGGTTGGTAAAGCAGTTCAAGAAGTGAAAGCTGGTAAAATTGACTTTAAAGTCGATAAATACGGTATCATTCACTCTTCAGTTGGTAAAACAAGTTTTGATGGTGAAAAAATTCGTGAGAATGCTCAAGAATTAATTCAAACATTAATCAAGTTGAAACCATCAGCTGCAAAAGGTACTTACATCAAAAGTGTTTATCTAAGCGCAACAATGAGTCCTGGTATTCAAATTGACGCTAAGTCTGTTAATGCTTAATACTTAAGAAAATGACAAGAGAAGAAAAAGCAAAATACATAGACGATTTGGCTGCTGATTTAAAAGCAAACAACATTGTTTATTTAACAGACACTGCAGAATTAACAGTAGAGACTATTAACTCACTAAGAAGAAGATGTTTTCAATCTAACATTCAATTACGTGTAGTTAAAAATGCTTTGTTAGAAAAAGCAATGGATCGTGTTGAAGGAAAAGATTTCGGTGGATTGAAAGATACATTGAAAGGTTCTACCTCAGTAATGTTCAGTGAAGTTGCTAATGCTCCTGCAAAATTAATAGCAGATTTTCGTAAGAAAAATGCTAAGCCAATTTTGAAAGGTGCATATATTGACGAAGCTGTATTTATCGGTGACAATCAATTAGTTGTTCTTGAAAACTTGAAAAGTAAAGAAGAATTGGTTGGTGAAATCATTGGATTGTTACAAAGTCCTGCTAAGAATGTATTGTCTGGTCTTACAGGAGCTGGAAGTAAAATTGCAGGTATCCTTAAAACGCTCGAAGAAAGAGCATAAATTATTATTAAACCCTTTTTAAAATAAAATAAAATGGCTGATTTAAAGCAAATTGCAGAAACATTAGTAAACCTAACGGTTAAAGAAGTAAATGAGTTGGCAACAATTCTTAAAGATGAGTACGGAATCGAACCTGCTGCTGCAGCACCGGTTATGATGGCAGGTGGAGCTGCTGCTGCTGAAGAAGTAGTAGAGCAAACAGAATTCAACGTAATTCTTAAAGCTGGTGGTCCAAACAAACTTGCTGTTGTTAAACTTGTAAAAGAATTAACTGGTAATGGTTTGAAAGAATCGAAAGACCTAGTTGATGCGGCTCCTTCTGTATTGAAAGAAGCAGTTTCTAAAGACGAAGCTGAAGGTCTTAAAAAATCGCTTGAAGAAGCTGGAGCAGAAGTAGAAGTTAAGTAATTTACCTCTTCATACACAGAACAGGCATCGCAATTTTGCGCATGCCTTGTTCTGTTTTTAAGCATTTTGCTAGTTACAAAGATTACAATAACCTAAAAAAATAAAGCCTTGGCAACATCAAATAATTCAACCCGAATTAATTTTGCTTCAAGCAAAAATCAATTTGAATATCCAGATTTTCTGGAGATTCAGTTAAAATCTTTTAGAGAGTTTTTTCAGTTAGAAACTACTCCTGAAAATAGAGATAGTGAAGGACTTTTCAAAGTTTTTGCAGAAAACTTTCCTATCACAGACACTCGTAACCAATTCGTATTGGAATTCTTGGATTATTTCATTGATCCACCAAGATATTCAATTGAGGAATGTATCGAAAGAGGTTTAACCTATAGCGTTCCTCTAAAAGCTAAATTAAAATTATATTGTACTGATCCAGAACATGAAGATTTTGAAACAATCGTTCAGGATGTTTATTTAGGTACAATTCCTTATATGACGCCAAAAGGTTCGTTTGTTGTAAACGGTGCGGAACGTGTTATCGTTTCCCAGTTACACAGATCTCCTGGTGTTTTCTTCGGTCAAAGCCGTCATGCTAATGGCACAAAGTTATATTCAGCAAGAATTATCCCTTTTAAAGGTTCTTGGATTGAATTTGCTACAGATATCAATAATATCATGTATGCTTACATCGATAGAAAGAAAAAATTACCCGTAACTACATTGTTTCGTGCAATTGGTTATGAAACTGATAAAGATATCTTAGAGATATTTGGTCTTGCTGATGAAGTTAAAGTTAGTAAAGCAAATCTTAAAAAATTAGTTGGACGTCGTCTTGCTGCAAGAGTACTTAAAACTTGGATAGAAGATTTCGTTGATGAGGATACTGGAGAAGTTGTATCTATTGAACGTAATGAGGTAATCTTAGATAGAGAACTTGTAATCACAGATGATCATTTAGATGCAATCTTAGATGCAGGTGCAAAATCATTGATTTTACACAAAGAAGATGCAAATTCAACGGATTATACTATTATTTACAATACGCTTCAAAAGGATATTTCAAACTCTGAAAAAGAGGCAGTTGAACACATTTACCGTCAATTAAGAAACGCAGATCCACCCGACTATGAAACTGCAAAAAGTGTATTTGATAAATTATTTTTCTCAGATGCTCGATATGATTTAGGTGAAGTTGGACGTTTCCGTTTGAACAAAAAATTAAATTTAGATAGCTCTGAAGCTTCAAGAGTATTAACTAAAAATGATATTCTGCAAATCATTAAATATTTAATTGAATTAATTAATTCAAAAGCAGATATTGATGATATTGACCACTTATCAAATCGTCGAGTAAGAACAGTTGGTGAGCAATTATATTCTCAGTTCGGTGTTGGTTTAGCTCGTATGGCTAGAACGATTCGTGAGCGTATGAACGTTCGTGATAATGAGGTCTTTACTCCTATTGACTTAATTAATGCTAAAACGTTATCCTCAGTTATCAATTCATTCTTCGGAACGAATCAGCTTTCTCAGTTTATGGATCAAACAAATCCACTTTCTGAGGTAACTCACAAAAGAAGATTGTCTGCTCTAGGGCCAGGTGGTTTATCGAGAGAAAGAGCAGGATTTGAGGTACGTGACGTTCATTACACACATTATGGTCGTTTATGTACAATTGAAACACCAGAGGGTCCAAATATTGGTTTGATTTCTTCATTGTGTGTATTTGCGAAAGTGAACAAATTAGGTTTTATTGAAACTCCTTATCGTAAAGTTGAAAATGGAAAAGTTGCTTTGAATGAAGAACCTATCTATTTAGCAGCTGAGGAAGAAGACTCAAAAACTATCGCTCAAGCAAATGCTATTATTGATGATAAAGGAAATTTCTTATCTGATTTGGTAAAAGCTAGATTTGAAGGCGATTTCCCAGTACTACCCCCAAAAGATTTACATTTAATGGATGTTGGAGCTAATCAAATTGCATCTATTGCAGCATCTTCAATTCCATTCTTGGAACATGATGATGCCAATCGTGCATTGATGGGATCTAACATGCAACGTCAAGCAGTTCCTTTACTTCGTCCAAATTCACCAATTGTTGGTACTGGAATTGAAAGATTGGTTGCTAGAGATTCTCGTGTTCTAATCAATGCTGAAGGAAACGGAGTTGTTGAATACGTTGATGCAAATGAAATTATTATCCGTTACGATTGGACTGACGAAGATAAATTGGTAAGCTTCGATAGTGAAGTTAGCCGCTATCCTTTGACGAAATTCCAAAAAACAAATCAAAGTACTTGTATCAACTTGAAACCAATTGTTAAGAAAGGTGATAGAGTTGAAGCTGGACAAGTTTTGTGTGAAGGTTACGCAACTCAGGCAGGTGAATTAGCACTTGGACAAAACTTGAAAGTAGCATTCATGCCTTGGAAAGGTTACAACTTTGAGGATGCGATTGTTATTTCTGAAAAAGTTGTTCGTAATGATATTTTTACTTCAATACATATTGATGAATATTCTTTAGAAGTTCGCGACACGAAACGAGGAATGGAAGAGTTAACTTCTGATATTCCAAACGTAAGTGAAGAAGCAACTAAAGATTTAGATGAAAATGGTTTAATTCGTATCGGTGCTGAAATCAAAGAAGGTGATATTTTAATTGGAAAAATTACTCCAAAAGGAGAAACTGATCCTTCCCCAGAGGAAAAATTATTACGTGCAATCTTCGGAGATAAAGCAGGTGATGTGAAAGATGCTTCTTTGAAAGCAGGTCCATCATTAAGAGGTGTTGTAATACAGAAAAAATTGTTCTCAAGAGCAATTAAAGATAGAAAATCTAAAAATCAGGATAAACCAGTTTTAGAAACAATTGATGCAGAGTACCAAAAAGATTTTGCTGACTTGAAAGAAAAATTGGTAGACAAATTATTGTTGATTTTAGAAGAAAACAAATCTTCGGGAGTATTCAATAACTTTAAAGAAGAATTAATTAAAAAAGGAACGAAATTTACTCACAAAGCGTTATTTGCTTTGGATTATTCAATCGTTAATCCTTTGAATTGGACAGCGGATACAGCTATCAATCAATTAATTAGTCGTTTGATTCACAACTTCAATATAAAATCAAATGATATTTTAGGAAACTACAAACGTCGTAAATTCCATATTTCAGTTGGAGATGAACTTCCTGCAGGAATCGTGAAATTGGCGAAAGTTTATGTTGCTAAAAAACGTAAATTGAAAGTAGGGGATAAGATGGCAGGACGTCACGGAAATAAAGGTATTGTTGCAAATATCGTTCGTGCTGAAGACATGCCTTTCCTTGCTGATGGAACGCCTGTTGATATTGTATTAAATCCACTAGGTGTACCTTCTCGTATGAACTTAGGTCAGATTTATGAAACTGTTCTTGGATGGGCAGGTGAAAAATTAGGTGTTAAATTTGCAACTCCAATTTTTGACGGTGCTAAACCAAGTGAAATCAACGATTGGACAGACAAAGCTGGAGTGCCAAGATCAGGTAAAACTTATCTTCACGACGGTGGTACAGGTGAGCGTTTTGATCAACCTGCAACGGTTGGTGTTATCTACATGTTGAAATTATCTCACATGGTTGATGACAAAATGCATGCACGTTCAATCGGACCATACTCTTTAATTACGCAACAGCCTTTAGGTGGTAAAGCGCAATTTGGAGGTCAAAGATTTGGTGAGATGGAGGTTTGGGCATTAGAAGCATTCGGTGCATCAAATATCCTTCAAGAAATCTTAACTGTTAAATCGGATGACGTAACTGGTCGTGCGAAAGCTTATGAAGCAATCGTTAAAGGAGACAATATTCCTGAACCGGGAATTCCTGAATCTTTCAATGTATTGTTACATGAGTTGAGAGGGCTTTGCTTGAATGTAAGCATGGATTAATTGAATTAGTAAACGAAATCGTTATAAAAAATGGCTTTCAAAAAAGAAACACCAAAAAAACAAAGTAGCTTCAATAAAATCACTATTTCCTTGGCTTCTCCAGAAATTATTCTGGAGAATTCAAGCGGTGAAGTATTGAAACCGGAGACAATTAATTACCGAACTTATAAACCAGAACGTGACGGTTTATTTTGTGAACGTATTTTTGGACCAGTTAAAGATTACGAATGTCACTGCGGTAAATACAAAAGAATTCGTTACAAAGGAATTGTTTGTGATCGTTGTGGTGTAGAGGTTACTGAGAAAAAAGTACGTAGAGAGCGTATGGGACACATTTCATTAGTTGTTCCTGTTGCACACATCTGGTATTTCCGTTCTTTACCAAATAAAATTGGTTACTTATTGGGTTTACCAACTAAAAAATTAGATCAAATTATTTACTACGAAAGATATGTTGTAATCCAAGTTGGAGCAACAGCTGAAGTAGAAGGTTTGACTCTTAAAAAAATGGACTTCTTATCTGAAGAAGAATATTTAGATATTATTGACAATCCTGCAATGAAGGACAATCAATATTTAGATGACTCAGATCCGAATAAATTTATAGCAAAAATGGGTGCAGAAGCACTTTATGATTTGCTTAAAGGATTGAATCTTGAAGATTTATCTTATGCTTTGAGAGATCAAGCGGAACATGAAACTTCAGTTCAAAGAAAACACGAGGCACTAAAGAGATTGCAAGTTGTGGAAGCAATGAAAGATTCTCAAACACGCATCGACAACCGTCCTGAATGGATGATTGTTAAAGTTGTCCCAGTTATTCCACCTGAATTGCGTCCTTTAGTTCCACTTGACGGTGGACGTTTCGCAACATCGGATTTGAATGACTTGTACAGACGAGTGATTATTCGTAATAATCGTTTGAAAAGATTAATCGAAATCAAGGCTCCTGAAGTAATCTTACGTAATGAAAAACGTATGTTGCAAGAGTCAGTTGATTCTTTGTTCGATAACTCAAGAAAATCAAGTGCGGTTAAAACTGAATCAAACAGAGCTTTAAAATCACTTTCGGATTCATTAAAAGGTAAACAAGGTCGTTTCCGTCAAAATTTATTAGGTAAACGTGTAGATTATTCAGCACGTTCAGTAATTGTTGTTGGACCAGATTTGAAATTACACGAGTGTGGTTTGCCAAAAGATATGGCTGCAGAACTTTACAAACCGTTTATCATTCGTAAAATGATTGAACGTGGTATCGTTAAAACAGTTAAATCTGCAAAGAAAATTGTTGACCGTAAAGAGCCAGTTGTTTGGGATATTTTAGAAAATGTATTGAAAGGACATCCAGTTTTATTAAACCGAGCCCCTACATTACATAGACTCGGTATTCAAGCTTTCCAACCAAAATTAATTGAAGGAAAAGCAATTCGTTTACATCCACTTGTAACGACTGCCTTCAACGCCGATTTCGATGGTGACCAAATGGCGGTTCATTTACCTTTGGGTAATGCTGCAATTTTGGAAGCACAAATGTTGATGTTAGCTTCTCACAATATCTTGAACCCTGCGAATGGAGCTCCAATTGCGGTACCTTCTCAAGACATGGTGTTAGGTTTATATTACATTACAAAAGGTAAAAAATCAACAGAAACTGATATCGTTAAAGGTGAAGGAAGTACATTTTATTCTCCAACAGAAGTTATTATTGCTTACAACGAGAAAAAATTAGACTTACACGCACATTTAAAAGTTAAATCTTATGATCTTAACAAAGAAGGAATTCCTGAGTTAATGATTATTGAAACAACTTGTGGACGAGTTTTATTTAATGAAAAAGTGCCAAGAGAAGTTGGTTACATCAATGATGTATTAACTAAGAAAGCACTTAGAGATATTATCGGTGAAGTATTGAAAGTGTGTGGAACTTCTCGCACTGCTCAATTCTTAGACGATATCAAAGGATTAGGTTACGAAATGGCATTTAGAGGTGGATTATCTTTCAACTTAGATGACATTATCATTCCAAAAGAAAAAGAACAATTAGTTCTTAAAGCTGAAGGAGATGTGAAAGAAGTAATGATGAACTACAACAGTGGTCTTATTACGAACAATGAGCGTTATAACCAAATTATTGATATCTGGACACATACAAACTCTAGATTAACTGCAACGTTGATGGATCAATTGAAAACTGACCGTCAAGGATTCAACTCAATTTACATGATGTTTGATTCTGGTGCTCGTGGATCTAAAGAACAAATTCGTCAGTTATCCGGTATGCGAGGATTGATGGCGAAACCACAAAAGTCTGGTGCATCTGTGCAAGAAATTATTGAGAATCCAATTTTATCTAACTTTAAAGAAGGATTATCGATTTTGGAATATTTTATTTCTACTCACGGTGCTCGTAAAGGTTTAGCGGATACGGCTTTGAAAACAGCAGATGCTGGTTACTTAACAAGACGTCTAGTTGACGTTGCTCAAGATGTTGTTATCAATTCTAACGATTGTGGAACATTAAGAGGTATTGTTGCAACTGCATTGAAGAAAAATGACGAGGTTGTTGAACCATTATACGATCGTATTTTAGGTAGAACTTCCGTTCATGATGTTTATCTTCCCGAAACGGAAACATTTGTTGTAGCTGCTGGAGAATTAATTACTGAAGATGTTGCTAAAACAATAGAAAAATCAGGAATTGATGAAGTAGAGATTCGTTCAGTATTGACATGTGAAATGCGAAGAGGTGTTTGTTCTAAATGTTACGGACGCAACCTATCAAATCACCGATTAGCTCAACGTGGTGATGCTGTTGGTGTTGTTGCTGCCCAATCAATTGGTGAGCCAGGTACACAGTTAACACTTCGTACATTCCACGTGGGTGGTACTGCTTCCAACATTGCTGATATTTCTGACTTAAAAGCAAAGGCAAATGGTAGAATCGAAATCGACGAATTAAGAACGATTGAGAAAACAAATACTGATGGAACTATAAAAGTAATCGTTGTTGGTCGTTCGGCTGAATTGAAAATTACTGATGAGAAAACTGGAATTACTGTTATGACTGCTAATGTTCCTTATGGTTCTGAGTTAGTTGTAACGCCTAATTCAAAAATCAAAAAAGGTGATGTTATTTGTAAATGGGATCCATACAATGCCTTGATTGTTGCAGAAGTTTCTGGTAAAGTGGTATTTGATAATATTATTGAAAATATTACTTTCCGTGAAGAAGTCGATGAGCAAACAGGGTTTACTGAAAAAGTAATTATTGAAACGAGAGACAAGAAGAAAAGTCCAGCTATTCATATTATCGATCCAAAAACAAAAGAAAAATTACGTGAATATTCGATTCCAGTAAATGCTCACATTTCTGTAAGCGAAGGAGATACTTTAGAAGCTGGTGAAATCTTAGTTAAAATCCCGAGATTAGCTGGTAAAACTGGAGATATCACAGGTGGTCTTCCTCGTGTAACAGAATTATTTGAAGCACGTAACCCATCTAATCCAGCTGTAGTTTCTGAAATTGATGGTACAGCCGCTTTTGGTGTAATAAAAAGAGGTAACCGTGAAATTATCATTACATCTAAGTTAGGTGAAGTGAGAAAGTACTTGGTTTCCCTTTCTAAACATATTTTGGTTCAGCAAAATGACTTCGTTAGAGCTGGTCAACCATTATCTGATGGTGCAATCACTCCAAATGATATTTTAAATATCGAAGGTCCAACGAAAGTACAAGAATACATCGTAAATGAAATTCAAGAGGTTTACCGTTTACAAGGAGTAAAAATCAACGATAAACATTTCGAAGTAATAGTTCGTCAAATGATGTTAAAAGCCGAAATTATTGACTCTGGAGATACACGTTTCTTAGAAGGTCAATCAGTTCATAAAGCAGATATCATGGAAGCAAATGATGCGCTATACGCAATGATGTTCGTGAAAGACATAGGTGATTCTACAGAATTGAAAAAAGGTCAGTTGGTTTCAGTGCGTCGTTTACGTGATGAAAACTCAAGATTGAAACGCGAGGACAAACAATTAGTGGAAGCGAGAGAAGCAATTCCTGCAACTTCAACTCCATTGTTACAAGGGATCACTCGTGCTTCACTTCAAACTCAATCATTTATTTCTGCGGCTTCCTTCCAGGAAACAACAAAAGTATTGAACGAGGCTGCTATTTCAGGAAAAGAAGATCACTTACAAGGATTAAAAGAAAACGTTATCGTTGGACATTTAATTCCTGCAGGTACTGGTGTTCGTGAATTCCAAAAAATGATTGTAGGTTCGCAAGAAGCTTATGACGAATTAGTGGAAGCATAGTTCAACTCAAATTTAAAAGAAAAAGCCCAATCGAGAGATTGGGCTTTTTCTTTTAAAAAAAATAATAGATTTATTTTTTAGTATTTTCTATATTATTATAGAAATCTAAAAGTGCATTGCAAATAACTTTTAGAACTATTAACTTTCTGATGACTTTATTACTTGAAAGGAGAAATTAATTTACTTATTTTTCTTTTCGGAAAGAATTTCAGCTTGAATTCGAATAGATTCTTGATGAATTAATCGAAATAAATCATTTGAAAATTGAGGAGAAAGGTCTGCATTTTTTGCTCTTTCTAAGTTTTTTCGTAGCGATTCTTCCCATTGACTATTTTGAAGAATTGCAATATTATGTTGTTTTTTATAACTGCCAATTAAACTTGAAACATCCATTCTTTCTCTTAAAATTTGGATGATTTCTTCATCCTTTGAAGTTAATTGTGACCTTAATTGTATTATTTCTTCCTCTTCAATTTCTTGTCTACCTCTAACTTTTAAGGAATTCAAAAGCGTGGAAAGTTCAGCAGGAGTTATTTGTTGTTTGGCATCTGTCCATGCATCTTTTGGAGAACAATGCGTTTCAATCATTAGTCCGTCGTACCTTAAATCAAATGCTCTTTGTGCGATTTCTAACAATAAATAATCTCTTCCTCCAATATGTGATGGGTCGCAAATCAATGGAATCTTTGGTAATTCTTGCTTTAAATCAATTGGAATTTGCCAGTTCGGATTATTTCTATAAAGTGTTTTCTCATAAACCGAAAAACCTCTGTGAATAGCAGAAATTTCTTTAATTCCAGCTTTTTCAACTCTTTCAATGGCTCCAATCCAAAGTTTTAAATCAGGATTAGTTGGGTTTTTAACCATCACCGGAATATTCACTCCTTTTAATGAATCGGCAATTTCTTGAACGGTAAATGGATTAGCTGTTGAACGAGCACCAATCCAAATCATATCAAATCCTGCTTTAAGAACGGACTCAACGTGTTCAGCTTTTGCAACCTCAGTAGAAATTTTTAAACCAAATTGACTTTTAACTTCTTGCAACCAAGGAATAGCAGTATTGCCAACTCCTTCAAATTCTCCAGGTCGTGTCCGAGGTTTCCAGATTCCAGCTCGATAATAATCTAGTGGAAGCGCGCTTAGCCCTTCGGCAGTTTTTAAAACTTGTTCTCTCGTTTCAGCGCTACACGGACCAGCAATAAGTGTTGAAGGTATCATTTAGTTTTTAGGAAGAACAAGTTTAAAAAGCTTATGTTCGCAATTTATTTAGCGTAATTAACAGCACGTTTTTCTCGTATAACAGTCACTTTAACTTGACCAGGGTAAGTCATTTCAGTTTGGATGCGTTGAGAAATCGTAAATGATAATTCTTCAGAACGTTGATCACTTACTTTTTCAGCTTCAACCAAAACACGTAACTCTCTACCTGCTTGAATTGCATAAGCACTTTGAACACCATCATAAGATAATGCTAAGTTCTCTAATTCTTTGATACGTTTAATGTAAGCTTCAACGATTTCACGACGAGCACCAGGGCGCGCTCCTGAAATAGCATCACAAACTTGAACGATTGGGGAAATTAAGGTTGTCATTTCAATCTCATCATGGTGAGCTCCAATTGCATTAAGAACATCTCCTTTTTCACCAAATTTCTCAGCTATTTTCATACCTAAAATCGCATGTGGTAATTCTGGCTCTTCATCTGGAACTTTACCAATATCGTGTAATAAACCTGCTCTTTTAGCCAATTTAACGTTCAATCCAAGCTCAGCTGCCATAATTGCACAAAGGTTAGCTACTTCGCGACTATGTTGTAATAAGTTTTGTCCATAAGAAGAACGATATTTCATACGTCCAATCATTCGCATTAACTCTGGATGTAAACCGTGAATTCCTAAATCAATACACGTTCTTTTACCTGTTTCAGCGATTTCTTCGTCTAATTGTCTTTTTGTTTTGGCAACCACTTCTTCAATACGAGCCGGGTGAATACGACCATCCGACACTAATTGATGTAAAGATAAACGTGCGATTTCTCTTCTAACTGGATCAAAACAAGAAAGAATAATAGCTTCAGGAGTGTCATCTACAATGATTTCTACACCAGTTGCAGCCTCTAAAGCTCTAATGTTTCTTCCCTCACGACCAATAATTCTACCTTTTACTTCGTCTGATTCAATGTTGAATACCGATACAGCATTTTCAATTGCTTGTTCTGTTGCAACTCGTTGTATAGATTGAATTACAATTTTTCTTGCCTCTTTATTAGCATTTAATTTTGCTTCTTCAGTAATTTCTTTGATTGTAGCCATTGCGCCCGTTCTAGCCTCGTCTTTCAATGCTTCCATCAATTGATTTTTGGCATCTTCAGCAGATAAACCACTAATTTTAGATAGTTCTGCAACTTGCTTTTGTTGCATTTTATCCAATTCTTGTGTTCGAATATCTAAAGCAGTGTGTTTCGTTTCAAATTCAGATTGAACCTTTTCAATGTCTTTTTCTTTGCGACTGATTTCCTCTAATTTTTGAGTTAAAGTTTTTTCTTTTGCTTTCAAACGATCTTCATTTGACTGCATTTTGCGCTCACGTTCTTTAGAAGCGGACTCGTGTTCTTCTTTTAATTTTAAGTATTTCTCTTTAGCTTGAAGAATTCGTTCTTTTTTGATGTTTTCGGCTTCCAATTCAGCATCTTTAACGATTTTCTGACTTTTGTTTTTTAGAGCCGTTTGTTGAAACAAGAAAGTACCAACGCCGCCACCCACAAGTCCAACTAATAAACCAATAATAATTTCCATAGTATAACAACTTTTAAATTAATAAAATCAGTTGTCAAAGGATGAATGTATGATTAATTGAACGAATCTATTTCCTTAGAAAGTGCTTCTAACGATGTTTCAATAGATGTATAATCCGCAGGAATCATTACAGTTTCTGTTTTACTTTGAGCTACATTTCTTGTAATCAATTGTAAAGCAGACATTGCAAGCAAGTCCTGAGTATCTTTAACTGCATAACTTTTACTCAACAATTCAATTGCCTTGTTGATGTCATCAGCGGCTTTTAACACTTTTTCTTGTTCCGTTTCCAAAACATTCAAAGGATAAGTTCTTCCCGCGATGGTGATTTTCAATGAAACTTTACTCATTTCTATTGCTTAAGCTGTTCAATACAGTGTTCAATTTCTCTTACAAGTTCATCAATTTCCTCTTCGCGTTTTCCAACAACTTGAATAGGAACTTCAACAACTTTGTTTTGAGCCAAATGCAATGCCGAACGCAATGTTTCAACTTCGGTTTCTAATGAAAAAACTTGATTTGTCTTTTCAAGATTAGAAGCTCTTAGCTGTTGAATTTCGTTTTCCAAATCAGAATTATTTTTTCGCTCTTTCAAAAGTTCACCATGAATGGATTTTACTTTTGAGAGGATATTATCAAGACTATTTTGAATATTTTCGGTCATTTTTTTTTGACTTTTCACAAAGTTAACATTGTTACGTTTACAAGCAATAGTTTTCGGTATGTATTTTGCAACTTTTTGAAGATATCTTTGTGCATGCGAAAGCTTCTATTTTTCTTTCTTTTTTTTCTTTATTCCTATTCAGCTAAAACTCAGATTGTTTTTTGTGAAAATAGTTTGCATTCTCCTTTAGGAATCCCACTTGAATTGAGTGCAACCTTTGGCGATATTCGCCCGAATCATTTTCATATGGGGTTGGATTTTCGCACTAATGGGAGGGAAGGTATTCCAATTCACGCTATAAATGAAGGATTTATTTCGCGTATTAGAATTTCTCCCAGTGGTTACGGCAAGGTTATTTATGTCGATCACCCAAACGGTACAACTTCTGTTTATGCACATTGTTCCTTTTTTTCAAAAACAATTAACGATTTCATTAAACCAATTCAATATAAATCATTTTTGAATGAGTTAGATATTCTTTTGACTAAAAATCAAATCCTTGTAAAGAAAGGTGAATTGATTGCTTATTCTGGTAATAGTGGAAATTCAACTGGTCCTCATTTACATTTTGAAATTCGTGACACAAAAACTGAAATTGCAATGAATCCTTTAAAATTCGGATTTGCTGTCAAAGATACTTTACCTCCAATAATGACGGCATTTAAATTATATGCAATTGATGAAAATGGCTATTTAATTCCTGGAAAATCAAAATTGATCAAAGTTGAAAAATCGAAAAAAGGTGTCATTAATCAAAATCAGTTAATTATTCTACCACCTGATTTTTTACCTACAAATTCTAGTTTAGCTGTTGCCGTATGCGGTTCAGATCCGATCGGTAAAAATGGAACTTCTTTTGGTTTATACGAAAATCTATTGTTTAAAAATGGAGATACTGTTTTTCAATCTAAAGTGAATCGAATTTCGTTTGAAGATGCGCGCTATGTCAATAATCACATTGACTTTAACGAATATAAAGCAAGTAATAAGAAATTCCAGAAATTGTTTCGAACTAAATTCAATCCCTTAGAGATTTATGAAATAGAAGATATTGGCGCCATCTCAATGAAAATAAAGGATACTTCAAAAATGAAAATTGTTCTAAAAGATATAAATAAAAATTCTTTCATTTATAATTTTCAAGTGCTTATTAATGCTGAAAACCCAATAAAATCAAAACCGTTTTTCAATCTAACGGATTATTTTGTTCCAGATTCTAGTTATCATTTTAAAGGTTCGAAAATTGAATTTGAAATTCCAAAATTTACTTTTTATGAGCCTGTAAAAAAGAATGTGAATTTGGAAAAAATGACACTGGGAGAAGCAGTAACACCTATCCAAAAAGCAATTAAAGTAAGTCTAAATTCATTGCCTAATTTCCCAATCGAAAAACAATACATCAATGTAAATTCAGCAGGTAATCATCCTTTAAGTACAAAGGCAGAAAATAATAAATTAGTGGCGGAATCCAAGTTTTTAGGAAGTTTTTCAGTTAAGATTGACACGATTTCACCAACTGTATCTATCTCCAACTTTAAGGAAAATGACACTTTGATTGTTAAAGAAAAACTGACTTGGAAAATTTCAGATGCGCAAACTGGAATAAAAGAATACCATCTTTTTGTTGAAGGAAAATGGCACCCGATTGAATTTGATTTGAAAAATAATCTATTGATTTTTAGACGGAATTCGAGTTTTCGGTCTGAACAAAATCTTGAATTAATGGTAACTGATTTTTGTGGAAATACAACATTTTGGTGCGCCACTTTGTGTTTGAGCGAACTTTAGTTTTTTTATTTCCCTCCACCAGTTGCGAATTCTTTTAAGTATAAAGGTGTGAAATAGGCAACATCTTCAAATTCGTTTTTATTGAATTTTTCAAACGCCATAGCAACTTGACCAACTGCTGAAAGTTTAATCGATGCATCAAATGTAATCTTTCTGTGTTCCCATTGGCTGCTCATTTTTCCAGCACCATCACCGAAATAAACAAATGGCTCAAAGCTTTGATAGCTTGTTTCGTCTAAAATGTCAGCTGAAAGCGGCTTGATACTTTTTAATTTTGAGTCAAAAATTTCGCAATAAACTTCATTTCTTCTTGCATCTAACATTGGAACTAAAGTTGAATTTGGATATTTTTCTTTTCCTAGACATGCTAAAATTTTTAGTGTTGAAACAGAAATTAAAGGAATTGAAAGTGCAAAACACAGTCCTTTTGCTACGGACAAGCCAATTCTCAAACCAGTATAGGATCCTGGACCAGATGAAAAGGAAACTCCTGCTAATTGATTTGGTATTAACTTATTTTTCGCTAAAATATCTTCAATGAAAACGGTCAAATATTCGCCGTGGATATAATTGTCAGCATCGTTTTCAATAAAATCTATTAATTTCCCATTTTCTGAAAGAGCAACCGAACACATTTTTGTGCAAGTTTCTATATGTAATAAAAATTGGCTCATTCTTTTATTTCAAATTTAAACCCAACACCGTGAACATTAGAGATTTTAATGGTTGGTTCAAGACTTAGGTATTTTCTTAATTTCGTAATAAACACATCAAAACTTCTACCAACGAAATAGTCATCTTGTCCCCAAACGGCATTAAGAATAACTTCTCTTGGTACCACTTGATTTTTAAATTTATATAAGACTTTTAGAATGTGGGCTTCTTTTTTAGTTAGCGTTTTGATTTCGTCTCCATTTTTAAGTGTATAGTTTTCAACGTCGAAAAGATAGACACCTAATTGTATTAGTTTTTCTTCTTCTGTTTCCACTTTAATGTTTACTCTTTTCAGTAAAGCCTTAATTCTAAGTTGCAATTCTTCAACACTAAAGGGTTTTGTCAAATAATCGTCACCACCAGAATTAAATCCTTGTACTTTATCTTCCGTCATTGATTTGGCAGTCAGAAAAAGAATTGGAATTTCGGAGTTCATCTTACGAATGTCTTTTGCCAAAGTGAATCCATCTTTTTTGGGCATCATCACATCGAGAATACATAAATGATAATCTTCTGAATTGAATCTTTGTAGGGCTTCCACACCATCGCAACAAAGACTAACAGCATAACCATCTGATTTCAGTTGATCAGAAATAACAAAGCCAAGATTAACATCGTCTTCGGCTAAAAGCACTTTTATTTTCATATGTATTTAGTTGTTTTTTAGTGGTCATTTGGACCGCTTAAGCAGCAACGTAGTTAATCTCCAATTAAATTCATTCGCCGCCGCGAATTTATTGTAACGAATCTCGTTATGGATTATTTCAAAAAAAAAACGTTTAAAAACACCGAGAGCCTTGAACAATGTCCAAAGCTCCCGGCAATCAACCTAACCTACTACTGTTACAAATATAAGGATAATTTAAAGATCATAAAGTTATTTATGATTTTTTTTTGAGGGATAATCCTTCGGTTTAATTTAAAAACACAATTCCTTTCTTATTCTTATAAGATTTGTTTAGAAAGAATTATCTTTACTTTAATAAACGTAATTAAATGGCAACAATATTAATCGTTGACGATGACGAAGACATTCGTGAAATACTCAAGTATAACCTAGAAAAAGAAAATCATACTGTTAAAACAGTAAGTGATGGTCTGAAATGTTTAGCTGAAGTTAATAAAGACAAGCCTGATTTAATCTTACTTGACGTAATGATGCCAGGAATGGATGGAATTGAAGTATGTGAGCAACTAAAGTCTTCATCTGAGAACAAAGATATTTTAATTTGTTTTCTAACAGCCCGAAGTGAAGATTATAGTCAAATCGCGGGACTCGAGTCAGGTGGCGATGATTACGTAACCAAGCCGATTAAACCAAAAGTTTTAGTCAGTAGAATCAATGCATTATTGAGAAGAAATGAAACAAGAAAAGCAGTTGATGAAACTAACACCAACGAATTAAGAATTAATCGTGAGAAATACTTGGTGGAAAAGGACGGTAAAGAAATTCAATTTCCGAAAAAAGAATTTGAATTGTTAGCACTGTTAGTTTCTAAACCAAATTTTGTTTTTAAAAGAGAATTAATTTTAGAGAAAGTTTGGGGCACTGAAATTATTGTTGGAGACCGAACCATTGATGTCCACATTCGTAAATTGCGCGAAAAAATTGGTGACCACCATATCACAACAGTTAAAGGTGTTGGGTATAAATACAACGATTAATTTGGCTCATTTTTTGTCAAAGTGAAATTTAATAATCTCATTATGAAATCACAATTCTACCTGTTAATTTCATTTCTCGTTTTAAACCTTTCCTTCTTTGCTCAAACAGAGGATGCTTTTGCAGGTTTGAAAACGCAGTTACAAAGTTGGGACCCAGTTAGAGGTGAATGGTTAGCAAATTCATTTCGCTCGATTTCAAAAGGTGAAGCAATTCCAGATCGGACTTTTCCAGAAGAGTTTACTCCGTATGAATTATTGACAATGATTCCAATGGACAGAAGGAGAGAATTACTGAATATTGTTCAAACGAATAATCGGAATCCAAATCCAACAACAGTATCAAACTGGGTACTAATTGAAATGATATTAAATCATAGTCTGTGTGAGCAATTAATAGGAAGAAGTTATGGCGACCCACATTTAAATTCCTTTGATAAAGCAACGTATTCCTTTCAAACAGTAGGTGAATTTGTTTTATCAAAATCAAATAAAGGTCATTTTGAAATTCAAACGCGACAAAAACCACAAAGTGAAAGCTTCTCTTTGAATACCGCTGTTGCAATGAATGTTGGAGGAGACCGTTTGTGTTTTTATGGTGAAGATAAACCTGATTTTAACAACGCTCCATTTCGTTTAGAGGGTCAACCTATTCAACTTCAAGGTAGAACTTATTTTTTACCTAGAGGGGGAACAATTCGTTTAGAAGGAAGGAATTATATTGTTTCTTGGCCAACAGGGGAAACAGTAATTCTTGATAGTAGAATGAGTGGACAAATGCAATTAGCAAATGTAACTGTTCAAATTTTCGCTTGTGATAGAGGAGAATTTGAAGGTTTATTGGGGAATGCTAATGGTGATTTGAATGATGATTTTAATACTAGAAACACAAATAGCTTCCGACCAGCTTATGCGTCTTTTTCTACTTTTGGCAATCCAACTTTGGCCAGAGGTTCAGAAATTGCAGAAAAAGAATATTTGGCATTTTTAGCCAAAGATTTTGCTGAGGATTGGAGAGTGAATGATTTGACAACTTTATTCGATTATGGAAATGGACGTTCACCAATTTCATACGTTGATCGTTCTTTCCCACGCGTTCATTATACTTTGAATGATTTAGACATGGGGCGTCAAACAAATGCACGTAGTCGTTGCGAACAAATGGGAGTTACACCTGAAGAAATGCGTGGTTGCATTTTTGACAATGGCTTTTTAGATATTACACCAAATCCTATTCCAACTCCAACTAATCCTGTCATTGGTAGAAATCTACACGACATTAAAAAACCAGCTTTTAATACGAACGATAGAACTTTTGGAGAGGGTGGAGTATTAAGTTCTTCGCCTCGTGAAACAAATCCAGATGGAACAATTAAAGATTTCAACCCGCAAATAAAAGAACCAAATCGAAATGATGGCGGAAAAGATTTCAATCCTGAAATAAAAGGTGAAAATGGAAAAGAAGGAATTCAAAGTGAGTCGAATTGTTCTGTTCCAGATAAAAAACCAGAAATAAACACAGATTTCGAGCGCGAGAAACCAAATTCATCAACGCCAATAAAAAATGAAAAGCCTGTAATTAATTCGAAACCAATATTTTCTTCACCAGTTAATAAACCTTCAACTTCACCATCAAAACCGGCATCGACTCCATCAAAACCATCAATTTCTCCAGCTAAACCAAGCATGGGAGGAATGAAACATGGAAAGGGTTAGTACTTGATGATTTTATTGATAATAAGTTGTTTGTCGGTTGTTTCGATGTATAAAAAATAAACACCGGAAACTAAGAAATCGCTTGAAATGTTTTTTTCTGATTGAGTATTAAAATATAAGGTTTTATTATTAAGATCTTTGATTGTAATTGATTTTATGTCAATGTTTGAATTAATTTTGATTTCATTCGAAAATGGATTTGGCGATATGTTAATTTGATTTGAGTTTAATTCATTTAAATCAGCATTTGGGCATGATTTTCCATTCAAAAAATCCCAAATAACTTGAGGTGAATAAATATCCATATTTATATTACCAACACCTCCAACGAAGGTTGAAATTCCAGGCCATTGGTGTCCACCATTTGCGATTTTGATTAATTCTAAACTACTGTTAGTACAATTGAAATACGTTTCTCTAGAAACAGTTGACAAATCCAAAAGACTAGGATTAGGTAAATCTACTGAACTTGGATTTGGGTTACAACCTAAAAATTGCTGCCATTTCTCCATAGTTTGTGAAACGGAAACACCTGTGGTTATACTTCCCAAATAGGGTACAACAGCATCCGTTGTTCCGTGCATGTGTAAAACAGATGTTAAATATTTGGGATTGCAATTTGCAAAAACTGTATCGCTCATATTTCCAGAAACAGTCGCAATTGCAGCGAAACAATCATCCGATTCACAGGCCATTTTATGACTCATGAATCCACCATTTGAAAATCCACATAGATATTGTTTTTGAGGATTTGTATTGAAATTCAAACGAAAATAGGCTGTTATTTTCTCGATAAATCCTTTGTCGTCAGTACTAGAAACGGAAATATTCATATTTGCATTCCATGCGTTGTTATTACCGTCAGGGTAGCAAACAATGAAATTATTTTCTTCCGCAATTGTATTGAAATTAGTAATCTCCATGATTCCAACAGCCGTTTGTGTTAGTCCATGTAGCACAATTAGCAAAGGTAATTCCTGAGAAGCATCCCAAGTGCTTGGTTTGTAGTAGATAAAATTGCGTAACAAGCCATCATGACTCATTGGAACAACAGTTTGAGAAAAGCTATTAAAGCAAATTAGCGAAAAGAGGAAAGGAATCAATTTCATAAATCAATATTACGAAAATTGACTCAATACATTAAGTTTTTCTAACGTTGAAAAAAACTGGAAGAAGGCTAGTTTTATGTAAATGGTTGCAAGAACTTTGTAAACGATGCTGAATTCAAGCTACAAATGCAACTTTTGGGTTAAACAAATTGTTAATTTTACTCAATGCAAATATGGAATAAAAACCTTCTAAAAATAGCTTTGGTTTGTGTAATTATTGGAATTACAATATTAAGTTTATTGCCTCCAAAGTCTGGCATTGAATTGGGTGAACATGATAAAATCAATCATTTTATTGCCTACACGATTTTTAGTTTGAATGCCGGAATGTTATTGGATAATTTCAGAAAACACTTAGTTATTTTACCATTATTGATACTTTATGGTTTGCTAATGGAATATTGCCAAGGTTTCGTTCCTGGTAGAGAACCTTCTTGGTTGGATGCACTTGCGAATACAACAGGTGTAATGATTGGTTTTGTTTTAGCCTTGATTTACAGAAGATTAAATCTAAATTTATTTAAATAAAATTGACTTTAGAAACTTTTTTATATTTTAAATTTCAAACGTTTTATCAAGAAAAGAAACTATTGTTCAATCTAAATTTTTAATTCCTTTTGCAATAAAAAACAATTCAGTTCCACTTCGAGGCGCAACTGAGTTATGACAAATCTCCATTTCTGTATTTTGAAAACAAGGTGAAAAATAAGTCAAATATTCGTCTTTATTTCCACCAAAAGGCGGGCCAGATTCAAATTCACGATTAAAAAGTAAACCAACAAATTTGCCATTTGGTTTCAATATTTCACTTGCTTTTTGAACGTATTCCGCTCGTAGAATAGGGTCGATTGCACAGAAAAGTGTTTGCTCAATGATTAAATCGAATTGTTGGTTCAATTCAAAAAAATCCCCCTGAATAAGCTGTGATTCTGGAAAATCTTGAACTCTTTTTTTGAGATTTTCAAGTGGCGCTGAAGCTAAATCAATCACTTTTACGTTTTTAAAGCCTTTTTTGAACAAGTACTCAGCTTCGTGCGCATTACCACAACCAGGGATTAAAATGCTTAAATTTTTATCTGTTAACTGATTAACATACTCAACAATGGGTGCTGAAGCAGTCCCCAAATCCCAACCTACTTGATTATTTTCATAGCGACTCTGCCAATAAGAAGCATCCAATTTATTACTCATTAGGTATCTTTAAGTTGATGTTTGGTGTGAAGAAACAATTTTTTACGTTGATTGATCTCCCCTAAAAAATAGGTCTCACGTTTACTCTTAATGTAATATTTTTTGTAGAACCCGAAGGTGAGAATATTGAGCAAAGTGTGACCAAAGTTTATTTTCGGAGAATAATCACAATCAATTCTACCTAAATTATTAAATTCTTCATTCATTTCTTCACTTAAATCTAATCGTAAAACTTCAATACGAACCTCTTCTGAACGAATATCAAATTGTTGTAAATGTCCATCGTCGAAATTTTTGATTTTCATCAATCGATTTGCCTGAAACTCAATATCTGTAAACGCTTTGAATAATTCATTAATTGTCATCTGAAAAGCCTAAATTGTAAAAGTGCAAAAGTAGAATTTTGTTTGAAGGAATGAGGAAAGAAATAGTGATTTATTATGATTAATAGAAACGTTGAAACCAAAAGACCCATTTTTAGTTATTTTTAGTAAATCTTCAAAATCAAACAAACTTAATAAACAGCTTTCTTAAGTTTATTAGTAATCAGTATTTTAAACTCTATGGTTGTAGCAACGGTTTTCAACTTATAAACATTAGGTTGCGGATTTTCTATTTTATGAGATTTAACTATATTTCAATTATTCGAAACACATGGTTGGGCAAAATAACATCTTCATATAATTCCACATTTATTCAATATAATTTCACCAATTAAATTAAATCTTAAGAATAGCAGGCATAAAAAAACCGATATTACTACCGGTCTTATTCTTTATCTTATGATGAAAAATCACTTGAATTGATTTTCACTGTAAACTAATCCTCAAGAATCTGAATTGTATCTATTGTATCACCTTGACGAATCTCATCAATTACATCTAACCCCTCAGTTACAATACCAAAGCAGGTATGAACTCTGTCTAAATGGGATGTGTTTCTTCTAGAGTGACAAACAAAAAATTGAGAACCACCTGTGTTTTTTCCAGCATGTGCCATTGAAAGTACTCCTCTATCGTGAAATTGGTTTTCTCCAGTCAACTCACAATCTATTTGGTAACCAGGACCACCTGTACCCGCCATTCCTTTAGCGCCATCTTTCGTATTTGGACAACCACCTTGAATTACAAAATCAGGAAGAACGCGGTGCCATTTCAGACCGTCGTAATAACCTGACTGTGCTAATTTTACAAAGTTAGCAACTGTATTTGGAGCATCTTTATCGTAAAAAGTTACGTGCATGTCTCCTTTGCTTGTTTTAATAATTCCTTTCATTTCAAATTTTTCACGAAATTAATCCTAGTTTTTTATAATCAAACATAGAGTTTTAAACATTAGAGTAGTTACATGTCTGTTGAAAACTTAGTTAATAACGATTTAATACAGTACCTCAGATGGCCGAACTAGTACACTAATTTTGTAAATAGACCAATTATAAAAACGATATAGATGTTTAGCACACTCATAAAAAAGAAACTTGGCGATAATCAAGTCGCAAATGTTTTCATCAATGCTATATTTGATAGTGTTGACAAAGGCTTTAAGGAAGTTGCTTCAATAATAAATGAAGACCCTGCGTTTGTTACTTGTCCAAATGTTACTGAAAATCATAATGGTGAATTCAGTCTAATAGTGATTGTTGGTAATTTGTCGTTTTTAGAAAGTACATTCGATGCTGATCAAGCAGCAAGAGTTGAGAATTTAATTTTCGAGAAACTTGCTAAAATGTATGAGATGGATATCAATTCATTCAAAAACTTGATTCGCGATTATCAAAGTTTCATCACGCGAGTGAATCATCCTTCAAAAAATTGGATTTATGGCATGTCGAAAGCTGTGTTCCATAAATATAAATTAAACGATTTTCAAGATGAATACTTTAGAAGAATGCAAGCTCCAAATCCACTTTTCCTAAAAAGAATGGACGAAGTGATGAGCAATTTCATTTGGAATTGGGATGCGTTCTTTAAAAAATATAGATTGTAATAAAATCTTAGTTAAAATATACAAAAGCGGAATGAATTAGTTTGTTCCGCTTTTTTTATGGAAAAACTTGAGAAAGCCCTAATCTCAATTAACAAATCTTAATTTCGTAAAAAAATCTAGTATGCAAGTATGTGTTTATTGCGCCTCAAGTGGGCAAATCCATTCCGATTATTTTGAGGCAACCGCAAAAATGGTGAAAGATTTTGCAGAAAATGGTGTTTCTGTAGTTTTTGGTGGTGGCTCCTCTGGTTTGATGGGACAATTGGCGGATTCAATGCTTGAAGCTGGTGGGAAAATTAGAGGGATTATGCCGCAATTTATGAATGAAGTAGAATGGGGACATCGGGGAGTTTCTGATTTTGTTTACACCCAAACAATGCACGAACGCAAATCAAAATTCTTAGAGGGAACGGATGCTTTGGTGGCGCTTCCGGGTGGAACGGGAACTTACGAGGAACTATTTGAGGCTATAACTTTGAAAAAACTAGGACAATTCTCTAAACCAATTATCATTTTAAACACAAGAAGCTATTATGAACCTTTTCGACAACTGATGAACCATGCGATTCGTGAAAAGTTTATGGCTGAAGATCATCAGGAAATTTGGCAAATTGTTAACGAACCTGAAGAAGTTTTAGAAGCCATAAAAAATGCACAAATATGGACTAAAGATTTGAAGGATGCAGGGAAAATGAGGTAATTTAAATGAGTTGATTTCGCACAAGAAAATAGATGTGAATTTTGAATTCGCCGCGGCGAATTAATGTTTAATTTTTTAATTAAAATCGTTTGGGATTTTTGGATTTTCAACTACTATAACCAACTCGCCTTTTTCTTGCCCCAAAATTTACACCATTTTCGTTTGGAAGGAACACTATTAACAATTGTGGGTTGATGAGGGGGAAGTAAATCGCCTTCTAAAACTTCTCCTTTTCCGTTGATTTTGGTAACCGTACTTCCATCTATCAAAAGGATTTCTTCTTTCTTGGGATTTGGAATTTGATAGCGTTCATAACTCGGTTTTATAATGACTTTCCCTGTTAAATCCATGAAACCATATTTCATTTCGTCGTGAACATATTCTTTACTCTCGTTGAAATGATAATTTGGATGATTTCTAAAAGGAATTAAACCAAAAACTGGTTTTTCAAAACCTCCATAAAGTGTGTCTGCAAGCATGTTTCCTGAGTAATCATACAAACCCCAGCCTCCATAATGTCTTCCAACTTGAATTAAATCACAATCTGAACCCAATTCATACACATATTTATAAACCGAAGGAATCAATTCTTTTCCTGTGGTGTCAATTAAACCAGCTCCATTTTTTGAATAAACTGTAAACGTATTCTTTTTCAAATAACCAATAGTTGTGTAAACGAATGGCACAACTTGCTTACCTGACCAATTTGTAACGCCAAAACATTTAATTGATTTTGTATCCTTATTTACGCAGAGTCCTTCAATTACTTTAAATCCTTTCGATTGATTTTCTTGAATTTTCAATTGACTTTTTGTGTCGTCAAAATTCAAATAATGGTAATCAATTTCATTTCTTTTTTCAATTTGTGCAAAAGCATAAAATCCATCGCTACGTTTTTGTTCAATACTTGCGTAAACACTTAATTCAACACAATTATCATAAATAAATGGGTGAACAATTTCATTGAACTGATTGACAATTCCGAATTTACCCGTTCCTTTTGTCTTGCGAACACTCAAATAATAAGTGCCTTTTTGATTGACTAAAAAATTGTTTTCTTCGTACATCAATGGAATCGTGAAATAACCTTTTTTGTGAAGTAAACCATACTTTCCATCTCGTCCCACACGGCAATAGCCATTCTTTACATTTTCAGCGTATTCAAAATATTCAGGAGCCAAAAGTTTCCCTGTCGAATCCATTATGTAAAATTGCTTGTTGATTTCAATGGTTGCAATTCCATCTTCGAAACACGTTACTCTATTCGCTTTAATCGGACAAATTTCCCTAAAATTATAATCGATAAATCCCCACAAACCGTCTTTTTGAACCGAGATTCTGTTTTCGCGGACACACATTAGATTGTCGTAGTAATTCGAACGTTTTTGCGGATGCTTCAAATCAATAAATAAATGTTTGCCATCCACTACTAATTTATAAACACCATCTGCATATTTGTAAGCATCGCTAGCATTCAAATCAACCACTTCATTTCCAGCATCATCGACTAAGTGAAAATTATTCTTATTGTCCCAAACTTTTAGAAAGTCATCGTCTACTTTTTGAATGGATTTGTAAGAATCTTTGTTTTTTAGATGAAAATCCAAATCAACCAATTGCCATTTTGCACTTTTAATCAAGTCAGAAGCGTCAATTTTCCCAGGTTCAGAACCTACCATCAAAGTAGTCTCGTTGATTTTCCAAATGTCGTGGTAATACTTATCAGAAATCATTCTGTTTTTACCATCAACTAAAGCGCGTTCTAAATAATTTGGACCAACTACAAAACGATTTCTATTGATAATATTAAAAACTTGAAAATTAGTTTTCAAAAGGTATTTGCCCGATGAATCAATTACGTTCCAATCAGTTGCTCCTTTGTAAATAAAAAAACCATCGCGGAAATAAATTTCTGCACTGGGTGAAAAAGGAGCTAAATATCGTTTTGTATCCCACGAAATAAATCCATAAAAATTTTCAGCTAAAAACTCATAATAACCCGTCATATAACGCGACTTTTGAACGATTTTGTACTTAATTGGAAGCTGTTCTTTTCCAAAACGATTGATCATCCCGTACAAACCGTTCTTCTTAACAATCAACTGATTATGCACAAAATCCGAATAAATTATTGAATCGTAAGCGATGGTATTTATTGGTTTGAAAGAAACATCATATAAAAAGTAAGACTTGTCTTTTTTCACAATAAATGTGGAATCAATGTATTGAATATGGTCAAATTCGATTGGAAAAACCAGATTACCAATTGTGTCCATCAAACCCACTTTGAAAGACGAACAAACCTTATTATCATTGAATTGACAGTTATAAATTGGATACAATTGATTGAAGCCTGAATCGTCGTTTCCAATATTTCCAGAGGTGTTTTTCGTTTTAATCTTGTGAGCAATAGTCGCTTCTTTATGAAGATTATCCCTTGTGAAAAGACGTTTGTCAAGATTATTAAAATAGTTGTAGGTTTTTGTGACTTCACCTAAATTATTTCGAAAAATGTATATTGGCAAGTTCTTTAATTCTTCAGCATTTTTAGCAGTTGTGATAAACGCTTTTGTCTCAGGATACCATTGTTTTTGCTTTACTTCCAATAATTGAGTTATTCCATAAATTGGATGAAACACCGTATCTAACGTTTGTTGCGCTATACCTTGAAAGCTGAAAATAATTGCGAGAAGGAAAAATAGTTTTTTCATAATTAAAAGCAACAATTGTACAGCTAAATTGAGGATTGGTTCAAAAGTAGGATAAATTAAAACAGCCTTACAATTTTCAGTGAAACAATTCTAATTTGATGCATTATTGATGTATATTTACACCAAAGTAAATTGATATGAAAAGACAAAGTATTTCTTTCACTGAACCGAATGATGAATGGTTGAAAAGTCAAATTGCTAGTAAAGAGTACGCTAGTAAAAGTGAATTAGTAAATGAGTTGATAAGACAAGCTCGTAAACAAGAAAAACAGATTGATTGGATTCGTGAAAAAATTGAATTAGCAGAAGCGAGTGGATTTACCAGAGACAATAAAGCAGAAATTTTAAAACAATCGAAAGAACTTTTGAATGGCTGAATATAGGCTGAGCAACGTTGCAAAAGACGATTTAATTAGGATACATCATTATGGTGTTGAAAATTTTGGAATCAAACAAGCTGATTTATACTTTGAGGCATTTTTTGTTCAATTTGAACTGATTGCTAAACGTCCTTTTGCTTTTGAGTCTGTTTATTACATAAAATCAGGTTATAGAAAATGTCCTTGTGGAGTTGACACTATTTATTATAGAATTAACGATAATTTTGTTGAGATAATGACAATCGTTAGGTATCAAGATTTGAAAAATATCAAATAAGTTTTTGAACCTATTTCAAATTTAGGTGTAATCTTTGATAAGCAATTTTCCTATCTTTAGATTATGAAATAAGCCATAACGAGATTTGTCACAATCAAGGATGAATTTAATTGGCGATTCCATATGACCATTAAAAAAACGATTAAACTCATATGAATTTTTTCAAATTACTTTTTCTACTTTTCCCACTTTTGACTTTCGCACAAACCAATTGTGAATTTAAGTATCAAAACAAAAAAGGTGGAAATTATCTCTTTTCCATTTATTACGAAACGGATATGAAAACACCGTTGAATGGAACGTGTGAAACAAAATATAACGATAATCGCATCTTTGAAAAACGAACTTTTCAAGATGGAAGATTGGTAGAAGAAATACTGAATTACGAGAGTGGAAGTTCAAAAACAAAAGTAAATCCCACTTGGAATACACGTGATTCTGTTATTGCAACAATAGAACAATTTTGGCCAAATGGAAATCGCAAACAAACGAATATTTATTATTGGGACAAAAACAAACGTCGCTGTGAAAAATATACCGATTATCACCTCAATGGAAAAGTCCGATTTATAAATTTCAATGCCTTTGCGAGATTGTCTGAAATCAATGAATACGACATCAAAGATTATCCTCCTCACACTATTGATTACGATGGTTACACAACTTTACGAGTTCCCTTTGGCTTAGCGCTAGAATACGATGATGCTGGAGTTTTAAAATCGAAAACGACCCACAAAATGATTCTTAACGGTGGACACGAACATTCTTCGAGGGAAGGCTTGTACGAAGATTATCACCACAATGGAAAACTGAAAACAAAAGGCTATTACAAAGAAGGAAATCAAGATGGCGATTGGGTGGTATATAATTTCTTAGGACAAAAAATCGAAGAGCAACATTACCATCGCAATATGAAAATTGGAACGTGGAAAGGTTGGCACGACAACGGTAAACCACGTTTTGAGTACGTTTACGATACTTTGTCTAATTACATTTTTCACGCCAATAAAAAAGAAAGGAACGAAGCCGGTTTACTTGTTTTTGAACGCTACATTGACAGAAAAGGCTTAGGTTTTGAGAAAAAATGGGCAGATAATGGTACTTTGATCCAGCACCTTGAATTGGTTTACAATTCGAAAGAACAAGGTTCAGAGAAAAATTGGTATCCGAAAGGTCAATTGAAATCGTACTTAAACAATCACAGAAACGCAGATACCACTTATCTGAGTTATTTCCAAAACGGAAAAATGGAAGAAATTCACCTGAAATCAAAAAACGAGTTGGAAGATGTGATTACCAATAAAAAG
>CALPMC020000007.1 GCA_943324565.2 Chitinophaga pinensis
GCAAAAAAGATTGCTGTAAAAAACACTAATTCAAACATCAAATAATTGAAAAGCCACTTGAAATTCAGGTGGCTTTTTTATTTGAGCGAATTATCTAAATTACATTTAGAATTCCATACACTCAAAAATGTAATATTAAGTTCATGTTTATAGTTAATTCCTTTAAATTCTTTAATTTTGAAATGCTATGGTAAAGATAATTGAGGATAAACTTACAGGAATAACAGATTTGTGTAAATCACACAATGTTCTTTCAATTGCCTTATTCGGTTCTGCAGCAAAAAATAATATGACTGAAACGAGTGATATTGATTTTTTGGTTCAGTTTTCTGAAGATATTGATGTGCTTAATTATGCAGATAATTACTTTTCTTTTTTAGAAAAACTAGAAAATTTGATAGGAAGAAAAATCGATCTTGTTTCAAAAAAATCACTTAAAAACCCAATTTTAATTAGCGAAATAAATAGGTTTAAAATTGATTTATATGCAGCCTAAAATATTGAAGTATTTACTTGATATTCAGAGTATTATTAGTGAAATTGAATTGATTAAAACAAAGACAAACAATAATTTCAATCAATTTAAATCAGATTTTATTCTACAAAGAGCAATTGAAAGAGATTTGGAAATCATAGGTGAAGCAGTTCGTAAAATAACAGAGTTAGATGCTTCGGTAAAATTATCATCTACCAAAAATATTATTGGACTTAGAAATATTATTTCACACGCATATGATTCTATTGAACCGGAAATGATCTGGGGAATTATTCAAAATAATATTCCAATTCTAAACGAAGAAGTCAATAACCTTATTCAATCATAGTTAAATCGAGAATTGTTTTTTTTTAACAAAAGGGTTCAAGCAATTAGTTATCTTATTTCTTACTTTACAACGCATTCTTCACAATCAATTCCACTTCATCCAAGGTTAAATCTTGGCGCTCGCCCATAGCAGTCCAGTTTCTTTCTTCGAAACGAGCTTTGATGATTTGTGGTGCATCGGTGCAAGTGTCGGTGTAATCTGAAAGTTTGGTTTTGATTCCCAACGATTGAAAGAAAGCTTCTGTTTTTTCGATTGCTTCGTGCGCACGATTTTCGCCTGTCAAATTCCAAACGCGCGTGGCATATTGCACTAATTTTTCTTTTTTGTTTTCAAATTTCACTTCTAACAAACGCGGACAAACGATTGCCAACGATTGCGCATGGTCCACGCCGTATAAAGCTGTCAATTCATGACCAATCATGTGTGTTGCCCAGTCCGTAGGAACGCCACAACGCAAATTGCCATTCAAAGCATGGTTGGCACACCACATCAAATTCGCTGCAGCTTCGTAATCGCTTGGGTTTTCCATTACGCGTGGTGCAATTTCAATCAAGGTGGAAAGTACCGCTTCTGCTTCGCGCTCTTGCAATAAATTTCCAGTTGGGTAGGTTAAATATTGCTCCAAAGTGTGCATAAAAGCGTCTGTGACTCCGTTTGCCAATTGACGTTTTGGTAAAGTTGCCACAAGCGTTGGGTCTAAAAACGAGAACACAGGAAAAAACAAAGGTCCGCCCATTGTGCGTTTTTCTTTCAACGAAGAGCGACTGATTACCGCGCCACTGTTCGCTTCTGAGCCAGTTGCAGGAATGGTAAGCACTGTTCCAAAAGGTACGGCTGACGTAAACACTTTTCCTTCCAAACGCAATAAAACGTCCCACGGGTCGCCAGCATAATTGATAGCACCGGAAACGAATTTTATTCCGTCGATTACCGAACCGCCACCCACTGCCAAAATGAAACCGATTTGTTTTTCGCGGCAAATTTCAACGGCTTTCATCAAGGTGTCAAATTCTGGATTGGCTTCGATGCCACCAAATTCTGTGATTTCAAAGTCCTTGAGTTCTGTTCTGATTTTTGCCAACAAACCAATTTTCTCAGCGCTTCCACCACCGTAAGCAATTAAGATTTTCTTTGAAGTGGTAGCATTTGCAAGGTATTGCGGTAATTTTGACAATTGATCTTTTCCAAAAACGATTTTGGTTGGGTTTTGTATTTCGAAGTTTAACATGGTGCTTTTTTAATTTGAGTTTAATATTACGTCAAAAGAAGTTTGAGTTGTGAGAATTAAGAAAAATTGTGGTGCAAAGAACTACCAAAGTTTCTTATTTATCCTTTGAATTCAGTAATTTTAATTACATTTTTTTGAATTAAAGAAGTGTTTCTAAATTTTAATCAAAAAAAAACGCCTGAAGTAATAACCTAGGCGTTTCAAAATCTATTTAATTCTTTATTTCTTCATTAAATATTCAACTGCTCTTGCTGCGTTTACCATACCCCCTGAAATAGAAATTTCTTTAACTGTTGCTTTTTCTTTTCCTTTTTCAGCACCAGGAATAGAAATTGATTTTGTGTAAGGTACTGAAGTTTTCATCAATACCTCTTTTACTTCAGCGGCTGTCAATTCAGGGAAATATCCACGAATCATTGCTGCTACTCCCGCTGTTGCAGGACACGCCATACTTGTACCTGAAGCATCTCCATATTTTGCATCCGGAACCGTTGAATAAATATCTACACCAGGAGCAAAAACATCAACAGTTTTAGAACCATAATTAGAAAATTCAGCAATTAACTTTTTGCCTTTTTTTGAAGAGCTGCTTGCCCCAACTTCAATCCAATTGGATGCAATTGAACCGTCAGCTAAAATTCTTGTTGGGTAAGAATCTTGTAAATCTTTATTTTTAGCATCATTTCCTGAAGCATGAACTAATAAAACGTCTTTACTTTTTGCATACAAAATTGCTTCGTCAACAACTTGTTTGTTTGGAGTGTAATATTTTCCAAATGACATATTAATCACTTTTGCTCCATTATCAACCGCATAACGAATCGCATTTGCAACGTCTTTATCGCGTTCGTCACCATTTGGAACTGCTCTTACAACCATTATTTTAACATTTGAAGCAATACCTTCAATTCCAATTCCATTTCCCCTTGATGCTGCAATAATCCCTGCAACATGTGTCCCATGAAATGCATCAGGACCTTCATAGCGATTACAACCGTAGTAACGTTCTGTCATATCTTGCGGATTATCACCCACTAAAACACGACGAACACTATCCACATCCAAACTATTCATTTTAATTAAATTTCCAAAAGTTTCAGTTGCGTTGTTAATCTCTTTATCTAATGTAGCTGGAGGATAAACTAACATTACGGCTCCAATTCTCTTCTTTATTTTTGTTTCCATTTCATCCTTTGGAACATAAGCTTTATTTGTTTTTTTGTCAAAAACACCATTTGAAGCTGCTTTTACATTGTTAATATAACCAGCCATCATCATCACGCCTTGATATTGTTGTTGATTTTTAGCGTTTTCTTGATCTAACTCTGATTTCAGGTTAATAAACTTATCGTAACGTTCTTTATCCGAAGCAGGAACATCACTTGCCGTTTTACCTGCGAAATAATTCTTTTCAGCACGAACCATTCTTGCCAATTCTAAAGCTTCACTATCAATATCGCCTCCAGCACCTCCTAAAAATGACCAACCATGAACATCGTCAATATATCCATTTTTATCATCATCAATTCCGTTATTTGGAATTTCTCCTTTATTCACCCAAATAACATCCTTTAAATCTGGATGATCTGTTTCAACACCGCTATCAATAACAGCAACAATTATTTCTTTAGCTGTTTTACCTTTTAATAATTCATAAGCTTTCTCAGCACCAACACCATAAACTTTATCTTTTTTCGGGTCGTTTAAATACCAATTAAGTGGAGCATTAGGTTTAGGCTCTGTTGTTTTTTGAGCTATTGAAATCCCTGTTGATAAAAACAAAGACAAAGCAATCATCATTTTACACATAATCATCAATTTATTTTGAATTGCGAATTTACGATTTTCCGTAAACATAAACTGATCGAAAAATTATAAGATTTATCAAAAACAAAATATCCGGTTTTAAAAAGCAATAATTTAAAATGTTTTTCATTTTGTATGTATTATTGAAATGTTACAAAAACCGATTTTAATCATTAAAATTCAGTTAAAAATTTAGTTCAAATCAAAATATCTAAATGATTTGTTTGAGATTCAAATTCTTTGGTTAATTTTAGAGTCGACATTTTTAAACAACAAATTAAAAACCACTTATGGGTGAAATAGCAAAGATTGAGTTAGACGGTAAGGTTTATGAACTGCCTGTTATTACTGGAACTGAGAATGAAAAAGCAATTGATATTTCTAAATTAAGAGATTTATCAGGCTATGTAACTTTAGATACAGGTTACAAAAATACTGGAGCAACAAAAAGCGCGATTACGTTTTTAGATGGAGAAGAAGGGATTTTACATTACAGAGGTTATCCAATTGAGCAATTAGCGGAGAAAGCTTCGTTCATTGAAGTTGCATATCTTCTCATATATGGTGAATTGCCAACAGCTTCTCAATTAAAATCATTTGAAGATACAATTAAAAAACATACGCTTGTTCACGAAGACATGAAACAGTTTTTTGAAGCATATCCTGCAAAAGCACATCCAATGGGTGTTTTGTCGTCAATGATTTCTTCACTTTCTACTTTCTATCCTGAATCTTTAGATCCAAACAGAAGCGCTGAGGCAAAAGACTTGACAATTCATAGATTGATTGCTAAATTACCAACATTGGCAGCTTGGGCTTACAAAAATTCAATGCGTCATCCATTCATGTATCCAAGAAATGAATTCGATTATTGTAAGAATTTCATGTATATGATGTTTGCTATGCCAACTGAAGATTATAAAATTGATCCAGTTGTTGTAAGCGCATTGAACAAATTATTGATTTTACATGCTGACCACGAGCAAAACTGTTCTACTTCTACAGTTCGTATCGTAGGCTCATCTCAAGCAAATTTATATTCTACTGTTTCTGCAGGTATTTCTGCACTTTGGGGTCCACTTCACGGAGGTGCTAACCAAGAAGTAATTGAAATGTTAGAGCAAATCCATAACGATGGCGGAAACGTTGATAAATGGGTTGCTAAAGCGAAAGATAAAGAAGATCCATTCCGTTTAATGGGATTTGGACATAGAGTTTACAAAAACTTCGATCCTCGTGCGAAAATCATTAAAGTAGCTTGTGATGATGTTTTGGAAAAATTAGGTGTAAATGATCCATTATTGGAAATTGCTAAGAAACTAGAAAAATACGCTTTAGAGGACGAGTATTTCAAAGCTAGAAACTTATATCCAAATGTAGATTTCTATTCAGGAATCATTTATAAAGCATTAGGAATACCAACTGAAATGTTTACTGTTATGTTTGCATTAGGTCGTCTTCCAGGATGGATTGCTCAATGGAAAGAAATGACTGAGAATAAAGAACCAATTGGTCGCCCTCGTCAGATTTACATTGGTAAAACATCTAGAAATTATACGGATATTAACGAAAGATAAAAAGAAAAAAAAGAAAAAAAACGCTATTCAAATTTGGATAGCGTTTTTTTTGTTTACGAAGTTTCAAAAAATTGAACCAAAAAAAACCGACAATCTTCTGATTGTCGGTTTAACTTAACTTAACTGTTTTTATTTGATTTTACTAGCTTTAGCAGCATTGTACATCACTTTTGTAGATTCTAAATCGTAAGTTGGACCTTTTACATTTTGAAAATAATAAGACTCTTCTTCACCAATTAAGAAATACATGAAATGGTATTGAATTTGACCCATAACTTCTGATTGATAAATAATTCCATTTGGCTCGTCAACTACATATTTTTTAAGTTTGTTGATATCATTTGCTTCGATTTCTTTTTTTGCTGCAGCAATTGAATAATCGTAAACGGAATTCAACTCCACTTGGAATTTTGCACCATTAGAAATTTTTACTGAACCATATTGTTCAACAGCCTTAACTCCAGTAGGAGCTTTTGTTAAAACTTCAAATCCTTCAATTGAACTGCAATCTAAATCAACTAAAGCTGTTTGTGCAATTGTTGTACTACCAAATGCTAACAAACTAATTGCAGCACTAAAAATAAGAGATAATTTCATAATTTAATTTTTGTTAATAAGGGTAAAATTAAGTAAAACTTCTAAATCATTTAAAGGTAAACTTTCGCTGTAACAAATAACTTACTATTACTACCAAACATGAGGCTAGTATGTTTGCAATTGAAGGGAAAATATCAAATACCTCGATAAACATTTTCAGTAAACTCCAACCTATTATCCCTGAAATAATTGAACTAAGTGCATATCGAAATAATTGAATACGACCTTTTAAACCACTTTCTGTGAAAACGATATACTTCATTAATAAAAAACCAAATGTAAACGTGATTAAAAAACAAACAATTGAACTAAGCGTGTAGGCTGAAAAAGTAAAATTGATGAAATTTAAATGGAAAAACTGTTTTTCAAAAACGAAATTGAAAAATAGAAAAAATAGAATCCAGCTCAAAACGAGATTCCCAACTCCACAAACTGCATAATAATAAGTGGTTTGGTCAAACAAACGTTTTACTAACGGGTAGAAAAAATCTAATACACGGTGAATAATACTAACTAACTTCATTTATTTCGATTTCATAGCCTGTGTGTCGGCGAATATTAATTACATTTTTATTATCAAAAATAAGGTATTGACCTCTTATTCCTGTAAGCTTTCCTTGAATTTGAGCTGTTTTATCAAAACTCATGGATGAAACTTTCTCTGGATATTCCAAAACGGGATAATTTAGGTTTGTTATTTCGTCATTTTCAATCCAATACTGTGTCAAATCTGATGGTAATTCATCGTGGACTTGCCATTTCTCATCTTCCAAATCAATAGATTCATCTTGAAAATTTCGCAACATATTTTGCCAATTCGTTTTATCAGTATAGAAATCCTTCAAAGCAACTTCGATACAACCAGCTAAATATCTATTCGGTGTTTCAGCAAGAATAATACTCGAACTTGCTCCTTGATCAATCCATCGTGTTGGGATTTGTGTTACTCGTGTAACACCAACTTTAACTTTATCAGTTGCCGCTAAATAGACAAAATGTGGTTGATTATGATTGCGTTCTTCATATTCCAAATCGCGTCCTTTTCCTAAATGTGCTTCACATAATTCGGGATGTAATATACAAGGACTAGCTTCCGCAGCACTCGAAAAACAAGTAAAACAAAAGCCTTCACCAAACGATTTCTTAGTTACTTTCGCGCATTTACTACAGTAAATAACTCCACTCCAAAGCATCGAAATCTCTTTCCCAATTAATTCATTCACTGCTATTGAATTGTCAAGAGTTCGCAAAGAATACTGGATAGTTGACTCCAATTTGGAATCCATTTTCTGAAGTATTAATCTCATTTTTCTGGTAAAATATTCATTTTGTCAGCAAAATGATAACAATAATCACGTAAATCCTCTGAAATCAAATGTTCACCAGTTGCTTTTTCAAAGGTATCTGCCATCGTTAATAAAGATTGGTGAAAAAATTGCTTCATCTCATCAACAGTCATATCTTTTGTCCATAGGTCTATTTTTAGGGTATTTTTCTCCTTTGGATCCCAAATTGAAAGAATAAATGCACTTGCGGGTGCTTTATCTATTCCTCCATCTGATGCCGTCCAATGCATAGCTAGTGGTAAGCTATTTTCGTTCAAACCAACAGAAATATTAATCTCTGATTTTTTTGATATTTTATCTTCCATTTTTTAGTTTACTTTATATTTTTGGAGTAATTCATTGTAAGGCATGGCTACTAATTTTTCTAAACTAATTTCCTCTTCCTCCATGAATTGTTTCACGATTTTATATCCCATAAATTGTCCAATTCGATCTGGACTTTCTTTCGGTAAACCGATTGAATAGGGTCCTTCTTTTAATAAATTGATTCTAGTTTCTTCGTCTGTTTTAAAAAGTAATTCTTTGTCAACCAAATAACTCCAAACGGCTTTTTCACTTGCATTCGCCCATTCTAATTGAGCAGAAGTATATCTTAAAACCACTTCCTCTTTTTCTTCGGGTAACAAAACATTACATAGAAATAGAATTTTACCCCAGCGAATCATTTCAGCTGCGTAATTCTCGTTTGTTTCTTCTAAGTAATTGGTCATCAACCAAGCAGCCAATACATCTCGCGTTAAATAACGAGGTTCCATTCCAATTTTTATCCACTCATAAAATTGTTGAGGTGGTAATTCTTTGATTACACGTGCATTCGCACCTAAGTAACGTTCCATTCCAATTGCGATTTCTTTTTCTGTACAGAAAACACTCGCCGAAAAAAGCGAATTCACAAAGAAAACAGAAGTAGGAATTTTTGAAGAAGGAAAATGGAATTTCAAATGTTTAAAAGCGTCAGTTAATTCTGCCTTAAATTGTTCTTTAGGTAACTTTTGAATCGATTTCTCTAGTCTCTGAATGTATTTATCCTTTTTAAATTCATTGACTTTGCGTAAAAATGTTGTGTCAGGACGTAAAGGAATTCCTAAACAATAGCCAAAAGAAAAATCTAAAATTTCTCGATTTGATTTTATTAGTTGTGCTTTGGAGTCAATCAATTTTTGGTTGTTTGAAAAATTAACAATAGAATCTAGATTGATAAATTCTAACTTCAAATTTACTTTTGAGGTGTCCACTTCATATGGGTCAGATGAACAACTTTGAATTAGGAATAAAAGTAAAAAGACAGGAAATGATTTTAAAAAACGCATTTAAAGGATTATTCTTTATTTTTGCTTCAAAATTAAACATTAAAACCAAATCTTATGAAAAGTATATTTACTAACAAAATTAAATTATTTGGAGCATTCTTATTCCTATCAGGATTAGCGCTTGGACAAGCAGCAGCTGAAAAAAGAGTTCAGGCTGGTTTAACTAGTAATCTTGGAATGAATTTATTGACAATGGGAACAACGCGCATGGAGTCTGCAGGGATTGGAGGTAATTTTAGTATAGGTATTGTAATGCACAGTGCCTTTAAAAATTCTAAAAACTTAGGTATTTCTACAGGTTTAGATTTTGATTTTGCAACTACAAAATATTCTACAAATGTCCCAACCTTTTATAGATACTCAGATACAGAAATATTGAAAAAAGAACAAAGTGGAGGTACAACATTCGTTTTAGCTGATAGAGATCAAAAATCAACTTATGTCACTGTTCCTTTGATGTTGTTATTCAGAACTGACTTCATTGGTGATTTTAGATATTTCGGTAAATTCGGTATTCGCAATAGTTTTATGGTTTCTAGCAAATTCAACGATTATGGTCAAGTTTTGGGTTCAAGTGATATGGTTGAAAACAATAATATGAAATCATCTGGTGAAGCATTTTTCTACCAAGGGTCTATTGGGCTTTCAGCAGGTGCAGAATGGAATTTCGTTGGATCTACTTGTTTAATGCTTGAAGGTGGATATTACTACGGAATTACTCCACAATATTTGGATAGAAAGGATAACAAAAGAACGTTATCAACTATAGATTCTAACTTACAACCAATTCATTATTCTAATCAATCTACAATGAGTCAAATTCTAATTAGAGTTTCTTTATTGTTTTAATTCTTAATAATTGAAAGAAGTTAGCTCTTATATTATAGATTGGCTTAATTCCTATTCTCAGAAATCTAATACAAAAGGTTTTGTTATAGGAATTTCTGGGGGTGTTGATTCAGCGTTGACTTCAACTTTGTGTGCTTTAACTAGAAGAAAAGTAATCTTGGTTAATATGCCGATTTTACAAACTTCCGCCGAATATCAGAGAGCTCAAAAGCATATCGAAGATTTAAAAAGTAGATTTGAAAATGTGGAAGCAGTTGAGATAGATTTAACTTCCGTTTTTCAAAGTTTCAGCTCGAAAATGCCATTTGAAACCGAGAGTTCTTTATTGGCTATGGCAAATTCTAGAGCGCGCATCCGAATGACAGCATTGTACGCAATCGCTCAAGTTAATGGATGTTTAGTTGCAGGAACAGGTAACAAAATTGAAGACTTTGGAATTGGTTTCTACACAAAATATGGAGATGGTGGAGTTGATTTAAGTCCAATTGCAGATTTAACGAAAACGCAGGTATTCAAAGTTGCTAAAGCTGTTGATGTTATTGACGATATTTTAATTGCAAAACCTACTGATGGACTTTGGCCAGACGGAAGAAGCGACGAAGATCAAATTGGTGCGACTTATCCTGAATTAGAATGGGCAATGGATTTTGAAGGAAATGAAAATGAACTTTCGAATCGACAAAAAGAAGTTTTGAAAATCTACAGATCTTATCACAAAGCTAATAAACATAAAATGGAACCTATTCCAGTTTGTGAATTACCAAAAGAATTGAAAGAAAATCTTTTAAGCCTTTGATTTAATTTTCAATAAAAATGACTCGTTTTCTTACGATTGCTCTGCTTTTGATTTTTTCTTTACCTGTCAATGCTTCTAAAATAAAAAAAGGATTTCAGGAACTTGAAAAAAAGAACTACTTTAATGCTTACGAATATTTTAAAAAATCAATTAAAAAGCACAAATCAATTGCCTCGTTTGGTCTAACGAAATTATATTTGACGAATGATTGGCAAAATTTAGACAGTGCTTATCGTTTAGTGCTACAAGCTGAAGTCAACTATTCAGCCATTAAAGCCAAGAAAAAAGAAAAATTAAAAGAAAAATTTGCTTTTGACTCACTTGCTATTCAAGAATTAAAACAAGAGGTTAGTACTGCTATTTTCAATCAGTATTTAAAAAGTCCAAGTGAAGACCTATTTGTTCAATTTATTGCATCTAATGAATGGTCCACTTTAGTTCCTCGAGCTATTCACCTAAGAGATTCAATTGCGTATGCAAACGCAGAACATACCAAAACTTCACAAGCATTTGCCGTATTTTTAAGTAAATATCCAAACTCGTATTTAAAAGAAAATGCCAAATTTAATTTTGATGAATATCAATATTTAGAATTCTCACGCAAAGGAAAAATTGAAGACTATGAGGCTTTTCTAAACTGTTGTGCCGAAAATCCACACGCTGAGGATGCTGAAAATCGACTTTTTGAATTAAGCACAATTGACAAATCGCTCGTTTCGTATCAAAATTTCGCGAAGAAATATCCAAAAAATAGAAACTCCGAAGAAGCTTGGCGAATGGTTTACAAACTATTCATGAAAGAATATTCGAAAGAAAAATTCCTTGAATTCAAAGAAAAATATCCTGATTATCCTTTCTTAAACGAAATTGAAGAAGACTTAAAATTATTGAATGCTACTTTCTATCCGTTTGTTCAAAATGGGCTTTATGGCTACTTTGATAAAGAAGGGAAAACGGCAATTGTGCCACAATATGAACATTTAGGGATTTTTCAAGATGGTTTGGCTGTTGCTTCTAAAAATGATAAATACGGTTTAATCAATAAAAAAAATCAAGTAGTTGTTGATTTCGTTTTTGATGAAATCCTCGAATTTGTAGATGCCAGAGGGATTGTTTTTAAGGGAGATAGCGTTGGACTAATTGATCGTTCAGGTCGTGAAGTTGTGCCAATTGTGAATAATGATATAATCGCTCTTGGAAAAGGTTTGGTGGCTATCAAAGAAAAAAGTGATTCAAATTATTACATTTCAGACATTAACTTTTTACCCAAAACGGATGCTATTTTTGAAGAAATTCAAGAGTTCAAAAAAGGAATTTCGGTAGCAAAAACGAAAGAAGGTTTTGGCGTATTAAACACAAATTGTAATTGGTTAATTCCTGCAGAGTACGAATCTATTCGCTTTCTAAATGACTCTTTGATTGAATATGGTTTTGCTGGTAAAAAGGGGTTAAGAACATTGAATAACCAACGGTTAACAGAAGCAATTTACGATGAATTTTCGAAATTCGATGCCGTTGAAAAACAGCTAATCGCCAAACAAGGAACATCGATTTTTTATCTCAATGACCAAGGAAAAATGCTTTTCGAAACACCTTTGGAATATTTTCCAAACGCTTTTGAGGTTGCGCTTTTCTATAAAGGAATAAGTGTGTTTCGTAAAAAAGGTAAATACGGGTTAATTGATGCCACAGGTAAAGAATATTTGAAGCCCTCATTTGATGCTCTAGGAAGACCACTTGTTGCCATTCCTGCGATCAAAGATCAGAAATGGGGAATCGTTGATTGGAAAGGACGTTCAATTCTTCCGTATGAATTTGACAATATTGAAACTATTGGCTATTTCGGGTTTATCGTTGAAAAAAATGGTTTGCTTGGTTTTATGGATCAGGGATTTAGATTGACAATTCCAATTTCATTTTCAATAGTTAAAGTTTTTGAAAATGATTACATCTTAGTTTCAAACGGCACGAAATATGGGTTGTACTCTAAAAAAGGTGAATTGATTATTCCTTTAGAATATGATTTAATTAGAGTTTTTGATGGAGATTGCTTATCTTTAATCAAAGAAAATGAAACAGCATACTACTTTTTGCGTTCTAAAATGTATCTTAAACCATTAAAATGATAGGTTTTTTTAACCGTCCTGAGCGAATTTTCTTCGCACTAATTGTGGCTATGTCGGTGTATGTTTTCCTGTTCATTTATTTTCAAATTTCATCTTCAATAGAATTAATACCAATCGATCCGTTTAACAATGATGAGGTAACGGTTGAAGTGAAAGATGAGTTAGAAATTACTCCCGAACAAGTTGAAATAAATGCATTGAATAGTGATGAAAACTTGACAAATACTGTAAGAAACAACGCAGATAGTCGTCAAAAATCAAATGAAAATTGGTCACAAAACACTTCCAGTGGTGGAAATCCGGAGCAATCAGTCAAAGATTTTGAACGCCAATTATTCAATGAAGCAGGTGGAGATAAAGAGCGGGCAAAAATAAAAAACGAAGCGGAAGAGCAGAAAAGAAAAATAACTTCAAACGTCAATAATAAATCAACTTCAACTAATCAAACCTCTAAATCATATCAATTTGCTGGAAATGTGATGGTTGATTTCAGTTTAAAAGGTAGAACTGCATACGAAAACAACAATTGGTTTGTTAGAAATCCAGGATATACTTGTGGTCATGGCTCAGCAGGTACAGTTGTTGTGCTAATATCTGTTGACAACTCTGGGAAAGTAATAGCAACATCAATTGACGAAAGTCGAAGCGAAAACGCAACTACTTGTATGCGTGATCAAGCCCTAAAATATGCGGGAATTTCAAAGTTTAATAGCGGTTCTTCAAAACAAGATGGCTATATCAGATATCGATTTGTTGCACAATAAGAAGTTCAAATAACTATGTGTCGTTCAGTTCCCGTTTAGATGATAAATTACTGCAATTATATTCACTTTCATTTTTGATTAATAGTATCTTTGCAACCTAATTTTTATTTTATGCAAATCACTTTCCCTGATGGTGCCGTTCGCTCGTATGAACTGGGGACATCAGCACTACAAATTGCAGCAAGTATCTCAGAAGGTCTTGCAAGAAACGTTTTAGCGGCAAAAATTAACGATACAGTTAAAGACGCTAATTTACCGATAACTGAAGATAGTAATTTACAGCTGTTAACCTGGAACGATGCAGAAGGCAAATCAACTATGTGGCATTCGTCTGCTCACTTGATGGCCGAAGCATTTGAGTTTCATTTTCCTGGGATTAAATTGGCAATTGGACCTCCTGTTACCAATGGGTTCTATTACGACATCGACTTTATGGAACATTCCATTACTGAAAAGGATTTGGAAAAAGTAGAGGCGAAAATGAAAGAATTAGCGAAAGCTAAAAACCAATTCATTCGTCAAGAAATCTCTAAAGCTGAAGCAATTGCCTATTTTGAAGAAAAACAAGATCCCTACAAATTAGAGTTGCTTTCCGAATTAGAAGATGGTACAATTACATTCTACACGCAAGGAAATTTTACCGATTTATGTCGTGGTCCACATATTCCTGATACAGGATTTATTAAAGCAGTTAAATTGACTTCAATTGCTGGTGCATACTGGCGTGGAGACGAAAAAAATAAACAATTAACACGTATTTACGGAATCACTTTCCCAAAAAATTCTGAATTGACAGAATATTTAGAAAAAGTTGAAGAAGCAAAACGTCGCGACCATAGAAAATTAGGTAAAGAGTTGGAATTGTTTACTTTTTCTCAAAAAGTAGGACAAGGTTTACCAATGTGGTTACCAAAAGGTGCAGCGTTGAGAGAGCGTTTGGAAAATTTCTTGAAGAAAGCGCAGCGCAAAGCAGGTTACCAACAAGTTATCACTCCACACATAGGAAACAAAGAATTGTATGTGACATCAGGTCATTACGAAAAATATGGTGCCGATTCATTTCAACCAATTAAAACGCCTGATCCAAATGAGGAGTTTTATTTGAAACCGATGAACTGTCCGCATCACTGTGAGATTTTCAAATCAAAACCACGTTCTTACAAAGATTTGCCAGCTCGTTTTGCTGAATTTGGAACAGTTTACCGTTATGAACAATCAGGAGAATTACATGGTTTGACGCGTGTTCGTGGGTTTACGCAAGATGATGCCCACATTTTCTGTACGCAAGATCAAGTAAAAGACGAATTCAAAAAAGTAATTGATATCGTTTTATACGTTTTGAAAACTTTAGATTTCCAAAATTTTAAAGCTCAGATTTCTTTGCGTGACAAAACGAATCGTGCGAAATACATCGGAGCAGAAGAAAATTGGGTGAAAGCTGAAAATGCAATCATCGAAGCAGCAGCAGAAAAGAATTTACCAACAGTTGTGGCTTATGGAGAAGCTGCATTCTATGGTCCTAAATTGGATTTCATGGTACAAGATGCTTTGGGTAGAGAATGGCAGTTAGGAACAATTCAAGTGGATTATAACTTACCAGAACGTTTTGAATTAGAATACATTGGAGCTGACAACGCAAAACATCGTCCAGTAATGATTCACCGTGCACCTTTCGGTTCGATGGAACGTTTTGTAGCGGTACTTTTGGAACATTGCGCAGGAGATTTCCCATTATGGTTAGCTACAGAGCAATTTATTGTACTTCCAATTTCAGAGAAATACAATGAGTACGCAGAAAAAGTTTCAGAATTACTAAATAATTCCGATATTCGCGGACTCGTTGACGATCGTAACGAAAAGATTGGTAAGAAAATACGCGATGCGGAAATTGCCAAAATACCTTTTATGCTGATTGTTGGAGAGAAAGAATTTGAACAAAATCAAGTGTCAGTAAGACAAAGAGGAGAAGGAGATAGAGGAGCAATGTCACAAGATGCGTTTATAGAAATAGTAAAAGAAGCCGTTGAAAAAGAACTGGCAGTTGAAATTTAATTAATTGAATGAGGAAAAATTCCAGACCGTTTGTTAGGAGAGTTGAAGAAGCTCAACATCGTATTAATGATAAAATTATTGCTTCGGAAATTCGCCTTGTAATTGAAGGTGAAGAACCACAGGTAATGTCCGTAGCTGCCGCGATTGCTTTGGCAACTGAGCAAGAAATGGACTTAGTTGAAATTTCACCAAATGCGAAGCCACCTGTATGTAAAATCTTAGATTATAAAAAGTTTTTGTATAATCAAAAGAGAAAACAAAAAGAATTAAAAGCAAAACAAAGCAAGGTTGTTGTTAAAGAAATTCGTTTCGGACCAAATACAGACGATCACGATTTCAACTTTAAATTGGCGCATGCTCGTAAATTCTTAGAAGAAGGAAGTAAAGTGAAAGCTTACGTTTTCTTCCGCGGTAGAACAATCGTTTTTAAAGACAGAGGGGAAATCTTGTTACTAAAATTTGCCCAAGAATTGGGTGATGTTGGTGCAGTAGAGCAATTGCCAAAATTGGAAGGAAAGAAAATGATCATAATGATTAATTCGAAAAAGAAATAAATAAGTTGAAAACTGATAACTGAAAACGGAAAGTTAATTTAACTCTCAACTTTCATCTCTCAGTTCTCAACTTAAAAGATGCTGATATAGAAGTTTAACTCTAAAAAAAGAAGTACAATGCCAAAAATGAAAACAAAATCTAGTGCTAAGAAGCGATTCACAATCACTGGAAGTGGGAAAATCAAGCGTAAACACGCTTTCAAAAGCCACATTTTGACAAAAAAGGCTACTAAACGTAAACGTAATTTGACACATGCTGGATTAGTACACGATGCTGATTTATCAAATATCAAATTACAACTTTGTATGAAGTAGTCCGCTTTGCGGTTTAATAAATTGTTAACCAAATAACGAGTACACAAGTCAGTTGAAAAAATACTGCACTCCTTATTAAAAAACTTAAAAATATGCCAAGATCAGTAAATCACGTTGCGTCAAGAGCTAGAAGAAAGAACTTGATGAAACTAGCCAAAGGTTACTTTGGAAGAAGAAAAAATGTATGGACAGTTGCTAAAAATGCTGTCGAAAAAGGATTAGTTTACGCTTACTCAGGTCGTAAACAAAAGAAAAGAAATTTCCGTTCTTTATGGATTACTCGTATTAACGCGGGGGTTCGTCAATATGGAATGAGTTATTCAAAATTTATGGGAGGTGTTCATAAAAGCGGAATCGAGTTGAACCGTAAGGTGTTAGCTGATTTAGCAATGAATCATCCAGAAGCGTTCAAAGCAATCGTTGACGCGGTAAATAAATAAATTTCAAAAACTATATCAGCAGAAGCCATTGGTCGAAAGATTAATGGCTTTTTTATGTTGAAAAGTTATTGAACAAGGCGTTTATTGTTTTATTTATGCAGTTAATTTTAAAACAAAAAAACATGTTGAAAATAGGAGTTGTAGGCGCTGGACATTTAGGTAAAATACATATTAGATTATTACTAGAACTCAACGATTTATTTGAATTTGTTGGTTTTTTTGATGCCAATTCTCAAAATGCTGAAGCCGTTGCAAATCAATTTCAGATTAAATCATTTGCTTCAATTTCTGAATTAATAAATGAAGTTGATTGTTTGGATATTGTTACACCAACTTTGAGTCATTATACTTGTGCAATTGAAGCATTACGTGCTAGAAAACATATTTTTATTGAAAAGCCGCTTTCTGAAACGATGGAAGAGGCAAAGAAAATGGTAATGTTAACAACTGAAGCTGAAGTTGTCGTTCAAGTTGGTCACGTAGAACGTTTCAATCCTGCGTTTCAAGCTGCTTTACCCTATTTGAAAAACCCAATGTTTATTGAAACGCATCGTTTGGCGCAATTCAATCCAAGAGGTACAGATGTACCAGTTGTTTTAGATTTAATGATACATGATTTGGATATCATTTTAAGTGTTGTTAAATCAAGAGTGAAAAGTATTGCTGCTTCAGGTGTTGCTGTTGTTAGTGATTCACATGACATTACGAATGCACGTTTAGAGTTTGAAAACGGTTGCGTTGCAAATCTTACTGCTTCAAGGATTTCACTGAAAAATATGCGTAAATCTCGTTTTTTCCAAAAAGACACCTACATAAGTGTTGATTTTTTAACAAAAGAATTAGAGGTGGTAAGGATCAATGACGTTCAAGGTGAGCCAGATCCATTTGATATTATTTTGGAAATCGGAAAAGATAACAAGAGAAAAAAGATTTTAATCGACAAACCAGAATTAGCAGAAGTCAATGCAATAAAGGAAGAATTAAAGTCATTTCATCATGCAATAAGTAATAAAAAACACCCAATTGTATCTGTTGAAGATGGTTATTCAGCAATGGAAGTCGCTTATGGAATTTTATCTAAATTGGAAAAATCATCAATTCACTTTTAAAAACAATAATTTCTAATCTTTTTCGTTAAAATCCCATGCGTTTATTTATCTATTTTATAAGTTTATTTTTCTTATTCAGTGCTTGCGTCAAAAATAATCCCGACCCAGCTTGGTTACAAGTTAACGATTGGACGATAAGCGCTAATCCAAGTCTTTCCCTAGCTGAAGGAGAATTAACAGAAAACATCAGTGATGCTTGGGTTTATATAAATGATGAATTGATTGGTGTATTTCAAGTTCCATTCAAAATTCCAATTCTTAAAGAGGGTAACGTAACGTTTAAAATTTATCCTGCTATCAAGAATAATGGAATTTCGGCAACAAAAAAAATCTATCCATTTTTAAAAGAATATGTCATCAATGGAACTCTTGTTAAAAATCAAATTTTCACAATAAATCCAACGACTCAGTATAAAGAAAATCTTAACTTTTGGATAGAAGATTTTGAAGATGCCAGTTTTCAAATAACAGACGACCCAAACACATCAGCGGCTAATATGGATACTGATAATCTAGATTTACAGTGGTTTAATGGTAACTCATATGGGAAAGTGATTCTAAACGCAGAAGATTCAACATGGATTGCATTTACCAGCGAGCCTTATATGGTTTTGCCAAAAGGTAAAGAATGCTATTTAGAGATAGATTATAAAGTAACAAATAGCTTAACAACAGGACTAATTTACGTAACTACCGGATCCACAACGAATAATGTCAATATTCGATTAAACGCTCAAAAACCAGAAATAGCAGTTTGGAAAAAAATCTATATTGACCTAAGAGAATTAATTGGAAATTCACCTTCAGGAAGTGTTTTTTCACAGTCATTTGTAGCCTCTTTGGATGACGGGAAAGCAGAAGGTATCATTTTAATCGACAACATAAAAGTTATACATTTTTAGCGAGAATGAAAGTAAGAAATTGGGCTGTATTGTTTTTTATTTTCGATTGGATAACTGCTATCTTTTCATGGTTCTTATTCTTTTATTTACGAAAAACCTTTATTGAAAAACAGGAATTTGAACTAGAAATTAATTTTTATTTAGGTATCGTCTTTATTCCTTTAGGTTGGTTATTTTTTTATGCACTTCAAGGTACCTATTACGAAACAAGAAGAATGTTCAGGTTGCGCATTTTAAACATGACCTTTCTATCTTCCTTAGCGGGTTCTATTTTGATTTTTTTCGCTTTACTTTTGGATGATGCTGTTAGAGGCTACCAAGATTATTATCAGTCTTTTTTACTTCTCTACGGGATACATTTTATAAGTTCTGTTTCAGTAAGATTAATACTAACTTCTTTTCTCGTTTCAACTGTTCGCAAGAAGGGACAAGGCTTTAAAACTTTGATTGTTGGAGGAAATGAAAAAGCGATTGAAATCTATCAAGAATTAATAAATCTGCCCAAAAATGTAAATGAATTTGTAGGTTATGTAAATATAAATGGTGTAGATCATTTTTTGAAAGATTTTATCCCCAATTTAGGTAAAGTCATTGACTTAGAAGAAGTTTTAAAAAAGTTTGAAATTGAAGAAGTAATTATTGCAATTGAAAGTTCTGACCACGATCGAATTAAAGATATTTTAGTTAGAATTGATGATGGAAAGACCAAAATTAAAGTGCTTCCAGATATGTATGTGATTTTGTCTGGTTCAGTTAAAATGACAAATATTTACGGAGCTTTGTTAATTGAAATCACCTCGGATCCAATGCCCTATTGGCAAAAAGCAATAAAAAGGGTCATGGATGTTGTTTTTTCTTTTAGTGCAATTATCTTATTAATTCCATTTTATATATTCAGTGCAATTGCTGTAAAATTATCATCACCAGGACCTATTTTATTTTTACAAGATCGTGTTGGATTGAATGGCCTGCAATTCAAAATCATCAAGTTTAGAACGATGTTTATGAATTCAGAAGCAGCGGGGCCTCAACTTTCTTCTTCGAATGATCCAAGAATTACGAACATAGGACGATTCATGAGAAAAACACGACTTGATGAATTTCCTCAGTTTATAAATGTTTTATTGGGTGATATGTCATTAGTTGGGCCTCGACCAGAAAGGCAATTTTACATTGATCAAATTGTGAAAATTGAGCCACAATACCTTCATTTAAATCGTGTTCGACCTGGAATTACCTCCTGGGGACAAGTGAAATATGGCTATGCAGAAAACGTTGAACAAATGCTTCAGCGTATGAAATTCGACTTGATTTATTTGAAAAATAGAAGCTTAGCATTGGATATAAAAATAATGTTTTATACAATTATTATTGTCGTGAAAGCGAAAGGAAAGTAATTTTATTAAGATAATATTTATTTTTGAAAAAGATAGAAATCCGATTTTCTACCTTATTTGAATCGTGTAATTTCCATACAATTGATCGATAAAATATAAGTTAAGATGAAAATTGAGTTGTAAATTTGACTTTTAATTTCAAAATAGTATAAACTTGAATTGAAGTTAATTGTTATTTCTAAAATTTACTAAATGAGAGAAGAAATTACCTTAGGTGCTGGCTGTTTTTGGTGCATAGAAGCTTGTTTTAAAGACGTTAAAGGTGTATTGGAAGTTTATCCAGCTTTTGCAGGAGGTCACAAAGAAAACCCAACTTATGAAGAAGTTTGTAATGGAACAACAGGACATGTAGAGGTTGCTAGAATTGTTTTTGATTCAACAGAAGTTTCAGTAGAATCACTTTTAGAAATGTACTGGTTTGTTCATGATCCCACACAATTAAATCGACAAGGAAATGATATTGGTTCACAATATCGCTCCGTAATTTTCTATCACAGTGAACAACAAAAAGCAATAGCAGAATCCTACAAAAATCGTTTAACTGAAGAAAAAGTTTGGGATTTACCGATTGTAACAGAAATTTTACCAATCAATAATTTCTATCGTGCTGAGAATTACCATCACAATTATTTTGAATTGAATCCACAAAATATGTATTGTCAATCGGTAGTTCGACCAAAAGTTGAGAAATTCAGAAAAGTTTTCGCTGAAAAATTGGGATAGAATTTTTCATTTTTTACGAACACTTATTTTACTAAATTCCTAAAAATGAATAATGTATAAATTAATCTTATTCTTTCTATTCATGGTTAATCTTTCCTTCGCTCAACGAAATTTAAATTGGGAATTTTATAATACTGAAAAAAAAATATGGGAAGACTTCGGTCAATCGGGGAGTATTCAAGAAAAATTAATCGCAAATGGTTCTTTACCTGACCCGTTTTATGGAAAAAATGAAGAAAAGTTTACTTGGATAGAGCAACAAACTTGGGAACTGAAATCTACTATTGAGTTAAACGCAGAAGAAGTAGCTAGTGAGTACTTGGAATTGTATTTTCCAAATATAGATTTGTATGCAAAAGTTTATGTAAACGATGTTTTATTATACGAGGCTGGGAATTTCTTTCATCCGCATACTATTAAGTTAAGGTATAAAGTTAAGGTTGGACCAAATTCGTTAAAAGTGGTTTTTACACCTCCGGTTTTATATCACAAAGAGCGATACCAAAAAGAAGCATTTCATTATCCAGCTCCAAATGATGTTAATGAAATTAAAATCGCACCCTTGACCCGCAAACCACAATATCAATTTGGTTGGGATTGGGCCTTGCGAATGAATACAATTGGATTTAGTAAACCAGCTCAAATTCGAATTGGTAAAAAGGCTGAAATTCAGAATTTTGTGGCAAACACGCTTACGATTAAAGGAAATTCAGCTAGTATTTTATACAGCTTTCAGATAAAGGATTCTTCACGAGATTATACTTTAAAGTCTAAATTGTTTGGAAGTCAAAAATTAAACGAAACGCTGGTAGAAGGCGATGGAAATATTATTCAGATACCTTTTTTCCTTCCAAATGTTCAGCTTTGGTGGCCTATCGGATTTGGTAATCAACATCTATACACTGATAGTTTGACTTTAATTAATAACAAAAATGAAGTAGTTGACACAAAAGTTGTTCAATTCGGTGTGCGCACTTCAAAATTGGTTCAAAATAACGACAAATGGGGAACATCTTATGAAATCCATGTGAATGGCGTTCCGATATTCTGTAAAGGAGCAAACTATATTCCGCAAGAAATTTTCCCTGATAAAGTTGAAAGTCAAGACATTGTGAAAATGATTGATCAAATGGTGGCTGCAAATTTCAATATGGTGCGAGTTTGGGGTGGTGGTTACTATCCGGATGATATTTTCTTCAAAACGTGTGATGAAAAAGGAATTATGGTTTGGCAAGATTTGATGTTTGCCTGTGCAATGTATCCTGGTGATGACGCTTTTTTAAACAGTGTTAAAACTGAATTAAACTATCAAATACCAAGAATTTCTGCCCATCCAAGTGTTGTTTTATTTAATGGAAATAATGAAGTTGATGTAGCTTGGAAAAATTGGGGATTTCAAAAACAGTACAACTTGAAGGCTAAAGATGAAGAAGTAATCGAAAAAGCGTATTACGATTTATTTAAAAATCTTGCGGATGTTACGATTGCAAATTGGTCGAACACTTCTTATATTCACACTTCACCTTTGAGTAATTGGGGAAATGACGACTTTTATAATCACGGTTCACAGCATTACTGGGGAGTTTGGCATGGTAAAGATCCAATGTCAAATTTTGCAACAAAAATAGGGCGTTTCAATGCTGAATACGGATTTCAAAGTTTTCCTGAATATATTACGCTTGAACAATTTTCAGACAAAAAAGATTGGAATTTATATTCAGATGTAATGAAACATCACCAAAAAAGCTATGTTGGAAATGGAATGATTGAAAAGCAATCGGATTTGTTATTCGGAAAAGCAAAAGACTTCGAACAGTTTGTTTATTTTTCTCAACTGACACAAGCTTATGCTGTTTCAACAGCTGTTGCTGGACATCGTTTGGATGCACCTCGTTGTATGGGAACTCTTTTTTGGCAATTAAACGATTGTTGGCCAGCTCCAACTTGGTCGAGTATTGATTACTATGGAAATTGGAAAGCACTGCATTATGCGATGAAGGATGATTACCGACAATTAGCAGTTTTGAAAAAAGTGAATGAAAAAGGTCAAACAAGTTTGTGGTTAAAGTCAGATTTGAAAGACTCCACTTCAACAAATGTAAAAATTGAAACATTTAACTTAGATGGAAAATTAATTAATTCAAAAATATTAACTGTAAAACTTGCTTATCAAGCGAACAAAGAGATTTATAATCAAGTAACTACGAAAGCGAATGATGTGCTTATTAGAGTTACTTTAAATAATAACTATTCACGCGATTTTGTTGTTTCGAAAAAGAAATCTTTTCCAATTAATCCTGTGATCATGACGCTTGAAAAAGTGGATATTGTCAATAAAACAGCCGAAATCAAAATAGTAAACAGAACATTTTTAGCTGATTTTTGGTTATATTCAAATAAACTCGGTGTAAAGTTTGAACGCAATTTTTTGAATTTATTACAAGGAACACATACTATTATAATTGATTTTGAAAATGAGCCACAACTTGCTGATTTTAACTATAAATTCCGTTGATTGTCAAGTTCAAAGCCACTAAATTATTGTTACTTTTGCAAAAAAAAAGATAGAAAATGAAATTCGATATTGCAGTTATTGGGGGTGGAATTGTGGGAGCGGCAACGTTTTATAAACTTCAAAAAAAGAATCCTAATTTAAAAATTGCGCTTTTTGAAAAAGAAGATTTGTTGGCTGATCACCAAACAGGTCATAATTCAGGTGTAATTCATTCAGGATTATACTACAAACCAGGATCTTTAAAAGCTAAGAATTGTATTGAAGGTAGACATGAATTGGTTGCATTTGCAAAAGAATACGGTATTCCTCATGATATTTGCGGTAAAGTTGTTGTAGCTACTCATGAAAGTGAATTGGCAAATTTGGATAAAGTTTTCAATATTGGTTTAGAAAATAAAATTGAAGGAATACGTAAAATAACAGCTGAAGAAGTAAAGGAAATTGAACCTTTCGTTGAATCTATCGGTGGAATTCATGTGCCTGTTACTGGGATTATTGACTTTCGTGCAGCAACAGCAAAAATGGTTGAGTTAGCTTTGGCAATTCAGCCAGAAAGTAAATTATATCTTCAAACAGAGGTTCAAGATATAGAAAAAGGAGAAGTTACTTCTCAAATTATCACTAATAAAGGAAAGTTTGAAGCCGAGTATTTAGTTTTTTGTGCTGGTTTACAAGCTGATAGATTAGCAAAAAAAGATGGGGTCAAACTGAAAGAAAAAGTTGTTGGTTTTAGAGGTGATTATTATGAACTTACTGATCAAGCTAAAGAAAAAGTTAAGCATTTAATTTACCCGGTACCAAATCCTGATTTTCCTTTTCTTGGAGTACATTTCACTCGCATGACTAATGGTGACATTGAATGTGGACCAAATGCTGTGTTTACATTTAAACGCGAAGGTTATGGCAAAACTGATTTTTCACTAAGAGATACTTTTGATGCCTTAAGTTATGGTGGAACTTGGAAGTTGTTTTTCAATAATATGTCATTTGGAATAAACGAATATAGAAGAGCTTTCTCTAAAAAACTTTTCTTGGAAACACTTCAACGGATGATTCCTTCATTGACTATGGATGACATCAAACCAGGTAGAGCGGGAGTTAGAGCTTTACTATTAGCTCAAGACGGAGACACACGTGATGATTTTAGAATCGAATATCATGGTAAATCAATTCATGTCTTAAATGCACCTTCTCCAGCTGCAACTGCTTCCTTAGCGATTGGAAATTACATTGCTTTAGAAGCTGAAAAACAATTTGGATTAAAATAACTAGTGAATAAAACGCAATTAATTATTTTTATAAAACGCTATCCCCATTAATTAAATTTTGACTAAGTTAATTACATTACTTTTTACATTTTTAACACTTCAAGCAATAACCCAAAAGGATTTGCTTGAAGTGAAAAATTATGGTTCAAATCCAGGTAAAATTAAAATGTTTTTACACAAACCAAAGGTTGCGAAATTAAGTTCGTTAAAGCAACCCATAGTGTTTGTTTTACACGGTTGTAGTCAAAGTGCAGAAGGTATTGCCAAACAAACTCAATGGAATGTTTTAGCTGATAAATATGGATTTTATGTGGTTTATCCGCAGCAAAATCTTTATAATAACCCAAGTTTGTGTTTCAATTGGTTTAGTAGTGAAGATGTGAATAAAAGCAAAGGCGAATCCTATTCAATAAAGGAAATGTTAAATCACATGATAAGCAATTATCCAATTGATGAAGGCCGTGTTTTTGTTTACGGAGTTTCTGCTGGAGCGGCAATGAGCGTTGTTTTAATGGCAAATTTCCCTGAGATTATTGATGGAGGAGCAATTTTAGCTGGTGGTCCATTTATGCCTGAATTGACAGATTTACAACGAATGGATTTAATGTTCAATCCAAAAGATAATACTAGCGAAAAACTAGGGTCGCCAATTAAAAAATTGAATACAAGATATTCAGGTAATTATCCAAAAGTAATCATAATTCAAGGGAAAAATGATTTAGTTGTTAATCCAAAAAATGCAGATTTATTGATTAAACAATGGTCGTTTTTGCATTCAATCAATGATTCGTTGACTGACACAATTACTGAATTCAATCAAAGTCGAGATGTTACAAAGTTCACTTTTAAAAATAGTAAAGAAGAAACTAAAGTTATATTTTATGATATCAACAAAATGGGGCATTCCATCCCCATTGATCCAGGTACTCTTCCCAATCAAGGAGGAGAAAAAACAATGTATACTGTTGATAAAGATTTTTTCAGTACTTATTTCATTGCAAAGGATTTTGGTTTGATTCCTGCAGAGGAAATAATTGAGAAGAAATAGATAATTCTTTGCTTCGATAATTGAAATCAAAACTCCTTTTAATACAAATTTTTGGTCACAAAAAAAGAGTCCAATATTGAACTCTTTAATTTGTAATCGATTTATTTTAGTTTTTTGCTGGAGCTGGCTTAGTTTCAACTTTATTCAAATTCGCTTTTTTCAAGTCAACTTTTGCAGATTTCATTTGAACTTTTTCTGCTTTTAAAACTTGATATTTTTTATATTGCTCATCAGTTAAAACGCCTTTAATCATAGAATCTCGTGCTTCTTCGTTTGACTTATGTGCAGCTTTTTTCTCTTCACCCGTCATTGTTGAAGTTTTAACACCTTCATTTTTTTGAATGATACCAAGGTTTATGACATTCACTTTTTCAAATTGTTCAGGAGTTAGCGCTAATTCATTCTTCATTTTTTCTGTTTGAACTGTTGCTCTTTCTTCGGGAGTTTTGTCAACTTGACCAAAAGCACTTGCGCTTATTAATAAAGAGGCAAGTAAAATTTTAATTGATTTCATAGATTTTTTTTAGTTTATTTAATTTTACTTTTCAATAATTGTACCAAAGTAGAACGAAGTTAAGGTTTTTTTTCGAAATTATAAACGTTAACAAATTCAAACTTGTTAACTTAGCTAAAAGTATAGCTATGAATAGAATTAACACCTTTTTTGTTCTTTTCTTGTGTTTTATTTTTACAAGTTCCTTTGTAATAAATAAAAAATTTAATAATCAAGAAAAATTATGTGGATTAGAAGTAACTGATGCTTATACTCAAGAAGTATTAGGTAAAAACATAGGTTTCTATGTCAAGTTTTACAATAATTCTAGCAAAACAATTGATGTTATTGAATATAAAGTAATTTTTAAAAATGGCTTTAATGAAATAAAAGGCTCAAAAGTATTTACTTGGCAAGCGGGGAATTTGGTTGGACCAATGAAACCAAAAAGTTACTTAAGCGACGGAGCTACGAATTGGATTGATAATGCAAATAAATTGGAAGTTAAAATAATTCGTATCCATTTCACGGACGGTTCAACTTGTAAAGAAAATACTTCAATAAAAACATTATAAAGTCGTTAACCAATTATGACCGATTTCCGTTCGTTTGCGAAAGCTATCTTACCATCTTTTTTGTTTGAATATTATCGAGCAAAGAAAAAGCAGAAAAGAAATGAAGCATTGTTGGCACAGAAAGAAAAAGGTCAAGTTTTTACCAAAGAATATCTTGTTCAAAATCTTCAGTCAATTGGAATTCAAAAAGGTGATTCACTTTTAGTGCATTCTAGTTTGAGTAAAATGGGCTATCTCGAAAATGGTCCAGATACATTAATTGATGCATTGCTTGAAGTGATTGGAACGGATGGTAATCTACTAATGCCAAGTTCACCAAATGCGCTACTTCAATTAGATTATGTAAAAAGTTACACCTTATTTGATGTTCAAAATTCGCCTTCAAAGTTAGGCGCAATAACAGAAGTTTTTAGAAAAAGAAATGGAGTTATTCGTAGTTTAAATGCAACAGAACCAGTTTGTGCGATTGGACCTGATGCCCTTTATTTTACAGAAGGACATTTTAACGAATTAACTCCTTATACAAAAAAGTCTCCCTTTTATCGCTTGACTGAGAAAAATGGAAAAATTCTATATATCGGTGTCACTTTAGCTAATGCTGGAACAAGTTTGCATATATTAGAAGATGCCGTAGATTTCAAATACCCTGTTTATTTCCCTGAAATTTTTGATCTTAAAATTAAAGACGCATCAGGAGATATTCACGAAGTGAAAACTAAAGTTCATAATCCGGAATATTCTAAAAAACGAAAGTGTGATGAATTATTACCGCTATTTTTGGAAGAACAAGTTTGTTCAAAAGTAAAAATTGGTAAAGCAGATTCTTTTTTATTCGATTCCAAAAAAATGTTCGATTCAATGCTGAAAAATTACTTAGATAAAGGAATCACAATGTACACTCCAAATCCATCCAATTGAAAATAGCAATTACTTGGGATTACGAATTTTTTTTCGGTGAACAAAGCGGTTCAGCTCAAAAATGTATGCTTGAACCAGGAAATAGATTACTTGAAATTGCACAAAAAAATGGAGCGAATTTTACCTTTTTTGTCGATGCAGGAATGTTGGTTTTAGGTGAAAAAGAACCTTCTTTCAAACAAGAATTATCTGAAATACAAAATCAAATTTCAAGTTGGGACCAACAAGGACACGAAACAGGATTGCACATACATCCACATTGGGAAGATGCAATCTGGGAAAATGGATGGAAGTTTGATTTAAAACGCTATAAATTAGCAGATTTTAAGGATACAGAAGTTGAACAAATTTTCGACAACTACTTATTTTCATTACAGCAATGGAGCAAAGAAAAAATTGTTTCTTATCGTGCAGGAGGTTGGTGTATTCAGCCTTTTGGTAAATTGAAATCCTCTTTTTTGAAGCATCAATTGAGAATTGAAAGTTCCATTTTTCAAGGGGGAAAGAACACAACTTTACCCTATAATTATGATTTCACCAATGCACCGCAAAAGGAAAAGTGGTTCTTTGAAAATCACGAATGTAAGGAAGATGAAACCGGAACTTTTTTAGAAATCCCAATAGCTTCTAAAACATATTCACCTTTATTTTTCTGGAAGTTATTTGTTTTAGGAAGACTTTTTCCGAAACGCCATAAATCAATCGGTAACGGAAGTCCAGCAAAAGGAGGAGGATCTAAAAAAGATTTTTTAACCAAATTTAATCATTTGTGTGTGAGTGCTGATGGCTATTTTATAACTGAAATAGAACGTGCAATTCGAGAGGCAGAAAAAAAAGGGTGGAATTCAATTGTAATTATTGGACATCCTAAAGCTTGTACTTTATTTTCACTCAATTATTTAGATAAATTAATCGCTAAACTTTCAAAAAAACACCAATTTGTATGTCTAAAGGATTTGGCGAAATAAGACTAATTAGTCGGGAAGAAATTCAAATAGATAAGTGGGAGGAAGTCATTGCTGATTCTGATAATTCATTTTTTTTATCCTATTGGTATTTAGATGCAGTAATGCAAAATTGGAAAGCTTATGTATTAAATGATTACGAGTTAGTTTTTCCGATTTTACCCGCACAAAAAATGGGTTTTAGTTATGTTTTGCAGCCTCTTTTTTTAAGAGCTTTTTCTGTTGAAGGTAAAGCCAATGAAAAGAAGTTGGAGTTTCTAACTCAATTTCTTAAAAACTATCATTTTTTCGAATTGAATTGTGTGCAAGAAACAGTTATTCCAATTGGAATAGATAGTAATGAATCTGTTTATCAATTCTTAGAATTTGAGAAAGAGTATTTACAAACTTTTAAAAAGTATTCTGAAAATACACGTCGAAAATTAAAGGATTTTCAAAAATCAACTGCTGAGTTTATAGAAATTTCGGATGTTAATTTGTTGATTGATCTGTTTAAGAAAGAGAAGGGCAATCAATTTGCACATTTGACAACTGAATCATACCAACGGTTGAAGAACCTGATGACGAATGCCCTTGAATCTAATTGTGGAATCATCAAAGCAATTTCATTTGAAAATGAATTGGTTGCAATCGGATTTTTTATAAAAAAGAGAGATCAACTTCTTTATTTAAAAGGAATCGTGACTTCTTCAGGGAAGAAAATCGGTGCGATGCAAGCACTTTTTGATAAAGTAATTCAAGAAAATCACGAATCTTGTATTGGGTTAGATTTTGGAGGTTCTTCCGATGAAGGATTGGCTAGTTTCAACAAAAAGTTCGGTGCTTGTGATCGAAATTACCTAATTTTGAAACAGAATAAATTGCCTTGGCCTTTAAATAATGTGGTCAAAAGAAAACTTGGAATATGAGAAAAATTGTGTTGACTGGCGCTTCTGGAGGTTTAGGTTTAGTTATTGCTAAAAGTTTATTGAATGAAGGCTATTTTGTTTATCTGATTGGAAATAAGAACACTTCCAAATTGCAAGTGCTTCATTCTGTATTCCCTTCAACGTCTAAAGTTTATTCAGTTGATTTTTCAAAAACGAGTGATTTTACAGAACTAGTAAATGAAATTGGTCAAATTGATAGTTTAATAAATTGTTTAGGTGTTTCAAGTGCTGGAATGAGTTGGAAAATTACTCCTGAAGAATGGAATCGAGTTATGCATTTGAATTTAACAGTTCCTTTTCAACTAACACAAGCCTTTACTCCTCAGCTTCGAGCAAATAAATTTGGTAGAATTATTTTCTTTTCATCTATCGTAGCTCAAAAAGGGTTTATTGGCACGTCGGCTTATGCATCAAGTAAAAGTGCCTTGATTGGTTTGACTCGAACGCTTTCCGTTGAATTAATTAATAGCGGAATAACTGTCAATTGTATTGCTCCAGGCTACATGGACAAGGGAATGATTGAAGAAGTAACAGATGAATATTTGAAAGAAATCCTTGAATTAATTCCTTCGAAAAAGCTAGGAGATTCAACAAATATAGCTCATACGGTTTCCTATTTGTTGAACGAAAAAGCAAGTTACATCACAGGTCAAGTACTAAATGTTAATGGTGGAATGAATTAAGTAGTTTTACTCATTACATTTACAAGCTTCACATTCATCTTTGGTGGGAAATCCTTTTGATGAACAACCACTGTAACCTATTTGCTCACAAGAATTAGTATTTTTATTATAGAACCAAGTTTGAAAATAAGCTAAACAAGTCTCATCCGTTGGAGGAGTTTCTAAGCATTTTGCTAGTTCACTATTACTACAATCTTTATCACAGGAAGCTAAACTGAAAGCAATTACAAGTAATAAGTATATTTTTTTCAGGGTATTTTTCTTTTATCTAACGATCAAAAGTAAGTTGAATAGGTGCAAACATAGTAGATATTAACTTTAGAATCAATTATAAAAGCTGTTTTTTGCGTGAAAATTCTTGATTCTTCAATAGTTAACTTTTTGTTGAAATTATTTCAATAAAATCAAAAATAATTCCTTTTCATTAAACGAAAAATAGATACATTTACCGCACAAATTTTCAACTATGAATTTACACGAATATCAAGGGAAATCTATTTTAAAAAGCTACGGCGTTGCAATCCAAGAAGGAATTGTAGTTGATAAAGTAGAGGATGCTGTTGAAGCAGCTAAAAAATTAACTGAACAAACTGGTACAAGCTGGTATGTGGTAAAAGCTCAAATTCATGCAGGTGGACGTGGAAAAGGAACAGTTGAAGAAACTGGTTCTCACGGGGTTGTTCTAGCAAAAGGAATTGACCAAGTAGAAGAAAAAGTGAAAGGAATCCTTTGTGGACACTTAACTACACTTCAAACAAATGGAAAAGGTAAATTAGTAAGCAAAGTGTTAATAGCACAAGACGTTTATTATCCTGGTCCAACAGAAGTGAAAGAGTTTTACATGTCTGTATTATTAGACCGAGAAAAAGGAAGAAACGTTATCGTTTATTCTACTGAAGGAGGAATGGACATTGAACATGTTGCGGAACATACACCAGAAAGAATACATAGAGAATTTGTAGACCCACGTGTTGGTTTGCAAGGTTTTCAAACGCGTAAAATTGCTTTTAACCTAGGTTTATCAGGTGAAGCTTTTAAAGGAATGACAAAATTTGTTGCAAATCTTTATAAGGCATATGAAGGAATTGATGCTTCTATGTTTGAAATCAATCCTTTGTTCAAAACTTCTGATGATAAAATAATCGCTGTTGATGCGAAAGTAACAATGGATGGAAACGGTTTATTCCGTCATCCAGATATCGCTGCAATGCGTGATAAAACCGAAGAAGATCCAACGGAAGTGGAAGCTGATGAAGCAGGTTTGAATTTTGTGAAATTAGACGGAAACGTTGGTTGTATGGTAAATGGTGCTGGTTTAGCTATGGCGACTATGGACATCATCAAATTATCAGGTGGAAATCCAGCTAACTTCTTGGACGTAGGAGGAACTGCAAATGCTGAACGCGTTGAAAAAGCTTTTGGAATCATTTTAAAAGATCCAAATGTAAAAGCAATCTTGATCAATATCTTTGGTGGTATCGTTCGTTGTGACCGAGTTGCTCAAGGTGTTGTAGATGCATACAAAAATATGGGTTCAATTCCAGTTCCAATTATTGTTCGTTTACAAGGAACAAACGCAGTTGAAGCGAAAAAATTAATCGACGATTCAGGTTTGAATGTTCATTCAGCAGTACTTTTACAAGAAGCAGCTGATTTAGTAAAACAAGTTCTAGCTTAAATTTAAAAGCTAACATATTTAAAAGCCATCGTTCATTGAGCGGTGGTTTTTTTTTGACTTTTTTTGAGGTTAAATATCAAGAAAATCATGGAGTTCGTTAATTTATTTAATTTTTTTTCATCTTTTTTTGTTAGTACTATTTTTATTTATACTTTTAACATGTCAAAATGACACTAAGTATTTATTAATTAATCATTAATTTAAATTTTATGAAAAAAATTTTTACAATTTTAAGTTTAGCGCTTTCAACAGCAGCGTTTTCTCAAGTAACTGTTACTTATCAAGTTGACATCACAGAATACATCGCTGGTGGAGCTACTTTAAATGCAAACGGTATTCGTGTTGGAGGTAATTTTACTACTGCAGGTGCAACAATTCCAGATTGGACACCTTCTGACGCAGCAAGTGCAATGACAGATCTAGGAAGTGGTTTATGGTCTATCGCTGTAACTTATCCAGCGGCTTCTGTTGGAACAACTCAGTTATACAAATTCGTTAATGGAGATTGGGGAACAAACGAGGGTGTAGCTACTTCATTAATCGCTACAGATGGTTGTGGAACTGATGATGGTGGTGGTAACATCAACCGTACATTGGTTATACCATCAGCAGCTGCAACTTATACTTTCTGTTGGGATAAATGTGCAGCTTGTATTTCTTCTATTGATGAAGTAAATAAAGTAAACGTTGTTGCATTCCCTAACCCTGCAACTGATGTTGTTAATTTTCAAATTGATGCTACTGATTATGTTATCACTTTAACTGACTTGGCTGGTAAAACAGTTGCTACTTCAACTACTTCAACAATTGAAATGTCTGGATTATCTTCAGGTGCTTACTTGTACAAAGTTGTTACTAACAACGGAACAGCTACAGGAAAAGTTACTAAAAAATAAAAAGTATTATCCTGCTATTAAAAGCCTAAGTTTACAAGACTTAGGCTTTTTTTTCAAATAATAAAAATGACTACTATGAATAAATTATTAGTATTACTTATGACTGGAATAACAGCAATGTTTAATGCCCAGATTTTGGATATTTCACCTGCATTTCCAACAGTGAATGATCAAGTAACAATAATTTACGATGCCACACAAGGTAACGGTGCATTAGTAGGCCAAACACAAATTTATGCTCATACAGGTGTAATTACTTCAACGAGCACATCGCCAACAAATTGGCAATTCACACAAGGTTCTTGGGGCACAGCAGACGCAGATGTTGCTATGACTTCATTAGGAAATAACAAGTTTTCGATAACTATTGATATCGATCAATTTTATGGTTTTCCAGTAGGAACAACGGTTTTGAAATTAGCTTTTGTATTTAGAAATGCTTCTGGTTCTGTGGTTGGTAGAAGCGCAGACGGAACGGATATTTATTACGATGTTTATCCAACATCAGCTGGGCTTATAGCTCAATTTTTTCATCCTACGGCTGGCACGGTTGTAGATTTAAACGATCAAATTTCAATCAATGCGCAAAGTAATTTACCTGCAACATTGACAATTAAAGAAAATGGAACTATTTTAAATTCAATTTCAAATGCAACTGAAATGAATTATCAACATACAGCGTCAACTGAAGGCACAAATTTATTAGAATTTATAGCAAACGATGGAACGACAGAGCTTATTGATTCTGTATATTACACTGTTAATCCAATTGTTATACCTACAAATCCAACTTATGCAAACTTAAAACAAGGAATTAATTACATAAATGATACAACAGTTGTTCTTCAATTATTTGCACCTGAGAAAGAACATATTTATGTAATTGGTGATTTTAATAATTGGACTCCAACAATTGATTACCATATGAATCTTTCAACAGATTTAAAAACTTGGTGGTTAGAAATTTCAGATTTGACTGCAGGTCAACGTTATGGATATCAATATTTTATTGATGGAGCTTTAAAATTAGCAGATCCATTGAGTCCTTTAGTGCTCGATCCAAATAACGATGGTTCAATTGGGTCAGCAACCTATCCCAATCCTCATCCATATCCAACCGGAAAAACAACTGGTTTTGTAACAATTATGCATCCTGGCGCTACTGAATATGTTTGGCAAGTAACAGATTTCGTTGCTCCAGAAAATAAAGATTTGATTATTTATGAGTTGTTAGTAAGGGATTTTGTTGCTAAACACAACTACCAAACAATTATCGACACACTTGATTATATTCATAAATTGGGAATCAATGCAATTGAATTAATGCCTCCAGGAGAATTCGAAAACAATGAAAGTTGGGGGTATAATCCATCTTTTCACATGGCATTAGACAAATATTATGGAACACCAGAAAAATTTAAAGAACTAATTGATTCTTGCCATGCTAGTGGAATAGCAGTAATTGTGGACATGGTTTTAAATCATGCCTTCGGTCAAAGTCCAATGGTAAATATGTATTGGGATGCTGCCAATAACCGGCCAGCAGCGAACAGTCCTTGGTTTAATGCAATTTGTCCTCACGAACCTTATTGTTGGGGATATGATTTTGACCACACTGAACAAGCAACTAAAGATTATATTGATCGAGTTAATCGCTTTTGGATTGAGGAATATAATGTGGATGGTTTTCGTTTTGATTACACGAAAGGATTTATTAATAATTCAAATGGATTTAGTCAAGAAAGAATTAATATTTTGAAAAGAATGGCTGATTCAATTTGGTCAGTTAAGCCCGGAGCTTATATCATTTTAGAACATTGGTGTGATAATTCTGAAGAAAAACAACTAGCTGAATATGGAATGATGTTATGGGGTAATTTAACGTATAATTATCACCAAGCAGGAATGGGGTTTGTCGGAAATTCAAGTCTTTCCAATGGAATTTATTCCAACAGAAGCTGGAATGTACCCCATTTAGTTACTTATATAGAAAGCCATGATGAAGAAAGAGCAATGTACGAGGCAAAAACGTATGGAGCAACAACAAACCCAGATCATAACGTAAGAGATCAATTTGTTGGTTTAGGTAGAATGCAAGCATTAGCTGTTATTGGTTTGACTCAACCTGGTCCGAAAATGATTTGGCAATTTGGGGAGTATGGATATGATATTTCTATTGATAATCCTTGTAGAGTGTGTAATAAACCAATTCTTTGGAATTACCTTTCTATTTCAAGAAGAAAACAAACGTATGATGTTTATGCAGCCGTTCTTAACTTAAGAAAAAATTATGAAACATTCAAAACTTTAGATTTCACTCATTCCTTATCTGGTTCAGTAAAAAGATTGATTTTAAATAACCCTGACATGAATGCTGTTGTAATGGCAAATTTTGCGGTAACGACAACAACTGGAATTCCTGCCTTTCAACATACAGGCTGGTGGTATGAGTATTTCACAGGTGATAGTATTAATGTTACCAATGTGAATGCAAGTTTATCATTCCAACCAGGAGAATACAGAATTTATACGGATGTGCGTTTAGATAAACCAACATTAACAGAATCGACAGCTTCAATTGAAGAATTAGAAACAGAGGCTTTCCCATTAAATTTGTATCCTAATCCATCAACGGATTTAGTGAATTTAGCTTTTGAATCGAAAATTTCAGAAGACTATGAATTGCTAATTATTAATGAAATAGGTCAAGTTGTAATAACTAAAAAAGGTACAACTTCAATTGGCGCAAATCAAGTTGAGGTGTCTGTAAATAGTATAAAAGAGGGTGTTTATCACGCCTTATTAAAAGTAGGTAATAGTTATTCAAACAAAGCTTTCGTTAAAGGAAACTAGGATGAGAGTTCTACTTTTTCTACTCTTTTTCAAATTCGCGTTTGCATTTGGACAGCTTGTTCACCCTGCTAATAACGATGCTTTTCTGCAAGAAGAGGTCGCGTTTGTTTACATTCAAATTGCTCCTTCTGATTTGAATTTGATTTTGACAGACAGTCTATATGCTGATCATGAATTTCCTGCAACCTTCCGTTACGTAAGCTCAACTATTGATGAAACAGTTGCAAATGTTGGTTTTCGCTTGCGAGGGAATACTTCTCGTAATTCAGCAAAAAAATCATTTAAAGTTTCCTTTAACGAGTTTGTTCAAGGTCAAAAATGGAAAGGTGTTGAAAAACTAAACTTAAATGGGGAACATAATGACGTTTCAATTATGCGGTCTCGTCTTAGTAATCAACTATTGAAGTATGCAGGGCTTCCAGCAGCACGAACAAGTTATGTCAGACTCTACATCAATAATGAATACAAAGGTTTATACTTAAATGTTGAACATATCGACGAAGAATTTTTACAAAGGAGATTCACGAACGACCACACAGGAAATTTATTTAAATGTAATTATGGTGCAAATCTTAAACAAATAGGCGGTTCCCCTGGCCCATACATGGGTTTATATGAATTAAAAACAAATACTGCTCAAAATGATTATTCAGGTTTAATAAATTTCATTGATATTCTAAATAATACAAACCAAGATCAATTTACGTGTGCCATACAATCCGTTTTCGATGTAGATTCTTATTTAAGAACATTAGCTACAGAAATTCTATTAGGTCATTGGGATGGTTATGCAGGAAATATGAATAATTATTACCTCTACGAACGACCTTCTGACGGAAAGTTTATGTTTATAGAATATGATTTAGATAATACACTCGGTGTTGATTGGGGTATTATTCCATTTGAAAATTGGTCAACTAGAAATATTTATTCTTGGGCAAAAGGCGATAAACCTTTATATGACAAATTGTTAGCGGTACCTTATTTTAAGGATAGGTTTAACTTTCACATGAATGATTTATTGAACACTGTTTTTGTTCCTCAAAATTTATTGACAGAATTAGGGCTAACTCAAGATTTAATTACCCAAGCTGCTCTAGAAGATGAGTATAAAGGTTATGATTATGGTTATACTGATTCTGATTTTTTGGCAGCTATCAACACAACAATTGGTGGACACATTAAGCAATCTTTACAACAGTATATTCAGCAAAGACACACTTCTGCGACAAACCAATTACAAGTAATTCAAAACATAGAAAATCCTTGTCAACTTTCATTAGATGAAATGATAAAGGAAGTTTTTGTTCCACTTAAAGCTTTTGATTTAATGGGGAATGAAATTGAATTAGACACTACGAACAAAGCAAAATTATTAGTTGATAAATACGGAAACACAAAAATAGTTTGGACACATGAATAAAATATTTTTAACCATAAGCATTGGATTATTTACATTCAATTCTTGTATTGCACAAAAAAACACTACAACGAAGCTTCCTAAAAAAAGTCCATCTATCCTTCAACATGTAGAACCAGCAAATTGGTGGGCAGGTATGAATTATGCTGAAGTTGAAGTGTTGCTTCACGGAAAAGATATTTCAAAATTAACAGTTACTGCCAAAGGATTAGATATTTTAGAAATTAAGAAAACGGAAAATCCAAACTACCTTTTCGTAAAAGTGAATACCAAAAATAAGCTTGTTGGTTCTTATCCGATTCAATTGAGTGATGGAAAAAAAATTGTAGCCGAACATATTTTTGAGTTAAAAGCAAGAAGAGAAAATTCTGCAGCAAGAGTAGGTTGTACTCCGAAAGATGTCATTTATTTATTAATGCCAGATCGCTTTTCAAATGGTGACCTATTAAATGATTCCCATTCTTCAACAATTGAAAAAGTAAATAGAACATTACCAGGAGGAAGACATGGTGGAGATATTCAAGGAATAATAAATCATTTAGATTACATTCAAGAATTAGGTGCAACAGCAATTTGGACAACACCATTGCTGGAAGATAATGATACCACTTATTCTTATCACACCTATGGACAAAGTGATTTATACAAAGTTGATCCTCGCTACGGAACAAATGAAGATTTCGCAAGAATGGTCGAAGAAGCTCATAAAAGAGGAATAAAGATTTTAAAGGATGAAGTTCCTAATCATTGGGGGTACACACATTGGATGATGAAAGATTTACCAACTTATGATTGGATTCATCAGTTCCCAGGTTATGCTCAATCGAATTATCGTACGTCAACACAAATGGATCCAAATGCATCAAAAAGAGATCAGAAATATTGTGAAGAAGGTTGGTTTGTACGTTCTATGCCTGACTTGAATCAAGGTAATCCATTGGTTGTTAATTATTTGATTCAAAATACAATTTGGTGGATGGAATTTGCAAACTTGGATGCTTTACGAGTAGATACCTATTCATACAACCAAAAAGAAGGAATTGCTAAATGGACAAAATCAATCATGGATGAATATCCAAAAACCTCAATGGTTGGTGAAGTTTGGATGCACGATCAAGCACAAATTTCTTATTGGCAAAAAGATAGTCCAATTTCTGCTATTCAAAACTATAATACCTATTTACCACAAGTGATGGATTTTACTTTACACGATGCTGTGCAAGAAGCATTTAAAGAAAATAATCAAGGTTGGGACAAAGGAATGGCTCGTGTTTATGAGAATTTTGTTAATGATTTTTTATATAAAAATGCGAGTGAGAATTTAATTTTCCTAGAGAATCACGATACGCAACGATTCAATGAAACTTACCCTAAAATGGCTGACTATAAATTGGCTATGGCGCTTTTAGCAACAACAAGAGGTATTCCTCAAATTTATTACGGTAGTGAAATTGGAATGAAGGGTGATAAAAACAATGGAGGTGACGCTTCAATTCGTCAAGATTTCCCTGGAGGTTGGAAAGAAGATACAAAAAATGCGTTTACCAAAGAGGGGAGAAGTGATTTCCAAGAAAATTACTTTCAATTCACTAAAAAATTATTGAATTGGAGAAAAAATAATTCAATCATTCACGAAGGAAAATTAGTTCAATTTTTACCTGAGAATAATGTTTACGTTTATTTTAGAGTAAAAGGAAAAGAAAAAGTGATGGTGGTTATTAACAATTCTGACAAAGAAGAAAAAATTAAGAAAGTTAGATTCGCTGAGCAATTGGAAGGATTTACAGAAGCAAAAGAAGTAATAACAAATTTGAAGGTAAATCTTATGAAAGAAGCGTGGGACATTCCAGCAAAAACGGCTTACATCTTTGAATTGAAATAAATGATTATGAAGTTTCTAGTTCCATTTTTTCTCGTTTTTCCTTTTGTTCTTTTTAGTCAAAATACAAATCGTCAGTTTGTTTCTAGCACAGAATTAAAAGACGGAATTCAAATCACTGTTTCGGATGGAAATTATTATTTCTATTCTTATAATCAGAAAGTTATTGAAACAACTTTTATTCCATTGAATGAAAAAAGCAAGGAAGAATCACACGCAGTATCTATAGCGCACGAATCAACTAGTTTTAAGTTGACAAGTTCAGAAACAAGTTTATCTTTTTCTAAACCAAATGGCATCGAAGTAAGTGTTCAAAAGTCTCCATTTAAAATCAGTTATTGGTACAAAGGAAAAGAACTTATTTCTGAAAAAATGGGTTATGAGAAATCTGCAGAATTTGAGAAAATCGAGTTTAATTTAACAACCGATGAAGTACTTTACGGAGGTGGTGCGAGAGCTCTAGGAATGAATCGAAGAGGAAATCGTTTGCAGCTTTATAACCGTGCGCATTATGGTTATGAAGAAAAAGCAGAATTGATGAATTACTGTTTACCAATGGTGCTTTCGAATAAAGTGTATGCAGTTCATTTTGATAACGGAGCGATAGGTTACTTGGATTTAGATTCTAAAAAAAATAATACGCTTTCGTATGAAACAATCAGTGGCAGAAAAGCATATCAAGTCATTGCTGGTGATGATTGGAAAGATTTAGTTGAACAATATACGTATTTAACTGGTCGTCAACCAATGCCACCACGTTGGGCTTTTGGAAATTTTGCTAGTCGTTTTGGATATCATTCAGAGGCAGAAGCGCGAAAAGTAGTGAACCAATTCCGTAAAGATTCAATTCCATTGGATGCAATCATTTTTGATTTATACTGGTTTGGAAAAGAAATTCAAGGAACTTTAGGTAATTTGGAATTCCATAAAGATTCGTTTCCAACTCCCGAAAAAATGATTTCTGATTTTAAATCACAACAAGTTAAAACGGTTTTGATTACAGAACCTTTTATTTTAACTACCTCTAAAAAATGGAATGAAGCTGTTTCTAAAAAATTGCTTGGCACCGATTCATTAGGAAAGCCTTTTACCTATGATTTTTATTTTGGAAACACTGGTTTATTAGATATTTACCAACCACACGTTCGTACTTGGTTTTGGGATGTATATAAAGACTTAGCAAACAAAGGCGTTAAAGGTTTTTGGGGTGATTTAGGTGAACCAGAAGTTCATCCTTCAAAATTGTTACACGGAACAAAAACCGCTGATCAAGTTCATAACATTTATGGTCATGATTGGGCGCGCTTGATAAGTGAAGGATTCAAAAAAGATTTTCCGTTAGAGCGACCATTTATTTTGATGCGTGCTGGCTATTCGGGAACACAGAAATATGGGATTATTCCTTGGTCAGGTGATGTGAATAGAACCTGGGGTGGATTAAAACCACAAGTAGAGATTTCGCTACAAATGGGTCTTCAAGGAATCGCTTATATGCATTCCGATTTAGGAGGTTTTGCAGGAAATAATGACGAACCAGAATTATATACACGTTGGTTACAATATGGAGTTTTTCAACCGATATTCAGACCTCACGCGCAAGAAGAAGTTGCAAGTGAGCCCGTTTTTAAGGATGAAAAAACGAAAGCACTTGCGAAAAAATCAGTAGAGTTGAGGTATCAGCTTTTACCGTATAACTACACACTTGCATTTGAAAACCACACAAAAGGAACACCTTTGATGCGACCTGTTTTTATGCAAGAAAAAAACACAAATTATTCAGCAACAAAAACCAATCAGTATTTTTGGGGTGATGCCTTTTTAATAAATCCAATTACAGTAAAAGGATCCGCAGGGAAAAAGTTAGCAGTAGATTTTCCTTTAAATACTTATTGGTACGACTTTTCCGACGGAGACTTGGTGACGGAATTCGTACAAACAGAAAATAGTAAAGCCACTTTTGTAACTGTTCAAGATGAAAATATTCCAGTTTTTGTCAAAGCAGGATCTTTTATTCCAATGTCAGATAAAATTCAATGCACAGAAGCATACGATACGAAGAATGTCACGCTTCATTTTTACGATCATCCAATGGTTTTTAAAAGTGAAGGCTCTTGGTTTGAAGACGATGGTTTGACTGCTGCTGCTTATGAAAATGGAATGTATAATCTTTTAAAAATTAAGAATAACAGAAGTAAAAAATCTTCTAAAATAACATTCAATTTAGAAAAAGGAAATGAACAAATTCAACTCATCAACAGTTTTCAATTTGAAATTCATTTTGCTGAAAATCCGCCTAAAAAAGTGAAGGTTAACGGTAAAAGAACTTTGATTGAAATAAATATTAATAAAAAATATTTTTCTCTTCCTTTATCAATACAAGGAAATACAACAAACGTTAAAATTAAGTGGTGATTTTTTTCTTTGTGTCATATTGACATTAAGAAAAATTAAGATATATTTGACAGAATAAAAGTTTATTAATCAATCAAAACGTAGAATATGGATGTAATTAGATTTAAATCTTTTGCGCTTTCCTTTCTTTTTTTAGCAGTTAGTTTTGTTGCGTTCAGCCAAAATGCGACTATCAAAGGAAAAGTTGTCGATGCAGACGGAGTACCATTGTTTAACGCTACCGTAATACTTGAAGGACAAGGAAAAGGAGCGACAACAGATGACAAAGGGATTTATGAAATTAAAAGTATTAATTCTGGAACTTATAACTTGATTTTTAGATTTATTGGCCTAAACCAAAAAACTGAATCTATAACGCTTACAGCAAATCAAATTTTAGTAAAAGATGTTGTTTTAGAAAAATTAGATAAAGATATTGATGAGGTTGTTGTAATTGGTTACGGTACAACTAGAACCAAAGATTTAACTGGTTCAGCAACAATCATTAATGAGAAAAATTTTGCTCAAGGTTCACTTTCTACACCTGAGCAGCTTATTATGGGTAAAGTTTCAGGTTTGAAAATTACTAGTAATGATGGTGCACCTGGTTCAGGAAGTACATTAAGATTAAGAGGTGGAACTTCATTAAACGCAAGTAATGACCCATTGATTGTAGTTGATGGTGTTCCTTTAGATAATGGTGGAATTGCTGGTGTTGCCAACCCACTTTCTTTAATTAATCCCAACGATATAGCTTCTTTTGTTGTTTTGAAAGATGCTTCTGCAACAGCGATTTACGGTTCTCGTGCTGCCAATGGTGTTATCTTAATTACAACTAAAAAAGGTGATGGCATAAACATGGACAAGTTAAAAGTTGTTTTTGACACAAAACATTCTATGTCTACAATTGCTAAATATGCTGATGTTTTAGATGGTGAAGAATTAAGAAGAGTTGTTGCTGAAAATGGAACACCTGCTCAAACTGCCTTGTTAGGAACAGCAAATACAGACTGGCAAAAGGAAGTTTTCCGTACTGCATATGTAACGGATAACAACGTTTCATTAACTGGTGGTTTAAAAAATCTTCCTTATCGTCTTTCAGTTGGGAATAGATTTGAAAATGGATTATTGAAAGATGATCGTTTCGTAAGAACTTCCGCTTCATTAAATATGAACCCTACCTTTTTTAAAAAATCATTGTTAGTTGAATTCAATCAAAAGCTGATTCAAACAAACTCTGTTTTTGCAAATAGAGGTGCATTAGGTGCAGCATATTTTGATCCAACTCAAGCTGTTATGTCAGGAACAGACGCCTTAGGTGGATATTATGAGTGGATTGAAAACAATGGTGTTCCAAACACTTTAGCTCCTAAAAATCCATTAGGTTTAATTAAACAAAGAGATGATAGAAGCAATGTAGCGCGTTACATTGGAAATTTGAAATTAACTTATAAATTGCCGTTTTTCCCAATGTTGAAAGCAGTTGTGAATGTTGGAACGGATCAATCAGAAGGTTCAGGTCAAGTTTCAACCAGCTTGAATTCTGCATCGGGGTATTTTACAGAAGGGAGTTTCAATACCTATAATTCTCGAAAAGGTAATAAATTGATTGAAGCTTACGCTAATTTCAATACTGCTGAGAAAAAAAGCAAACACATAATTGATTTAACTGCGGGATATTCTTACCAAGATTGGTACTCTGAAAGTCCTAATTTACCAGTTTATAACCAAGCTGGTGATTCAATAATTAGTCCGGCAGCAGCTAATCCATTTTACACTAAAAATGCTTTACTTTCATTCTACGGAAGAGGGATTTACACTTTTAATGATAGATATGTAATTAATGCGTCATTACGAAGAGACGGTTCTTCTCGTTTTAGTCCTGAGGCGCGATGGGGCTTATTCCCAGCAGTCTCTGCAGCTTGGATTGTTACAGGTGAAAAATTCATGCAAAAAGCGGCATGGCTAACTTTATTAAAAGTTAGAGCAGGTTTTGGTATTACAGGTCAACAAGATGGAATTGGTGATTATGCCTATATTTCAAATTATTATGAAGGAGCAACAACTGCTCAGTATGCTTTTGGCGGACAATATTATACGCAATTACGTCCGGGTGGATTTGACGCTAACTTGAAATGGGAAACCACAAAAAGTTACAATATTGGTTTAGATTTCGGTATTTTAAAAGACCGTTTTTCAGGAAGCATTGATATTTATAGAAAGGAAACGTCTGATTTATTAGCTACGACTACTGTTCCTGCTGGTTCTAATTTTACAAATGAAATTTTGACAAACGTTGGAAGTATGTTAAATCAAGGAATTGAAATGAGTGTGAATGCAGGTTTATACGCTTCTAAAACAATGCGTTTAGATTTAACAGCTAATGCTTCACACAATGTCAATCAAGTAACTAAATTAACTCAAGTAGAAGATCCAAATTCAGTTGGTATTTTAGTTGGAGGTATTTCAGGTGGAATTGGTAACACAATCCAAGTTCAACGAGTTGGATATGCAACCTATTCATTCTTAGTTTATGAGCAGCAATATGATACAGACGGTTCTTTAATAGAAGTGGGTCAACAAGCGTCAATTGACGTGAATGGTGACGGTAGTGTTACTGTAGCTGACAAATGGAAAGACATACATGCTTTTGCTGACAGAAATGGTGATGGAACAATTAATATTGAAGATCGTTACATTTATGACAAAGTTGCCCCAAATTGGTTTACAGGTTTAGCTTTAAACTTCTCATACAAAAAATGGTTTGCTGGTGTTTCGATGAGAACAGAGCTAGGTGGACATATCTACAATAACATTCATTCTAACTCAGCTACCTTCCAATCAATCAATGGAACACAAGGATTTATTAATAATATAAGTTCATTGTACTACGAAGAAGAAGTTAGAAATGTATCAACAAATCAATTATTAAGTGATCATTATATTGAAAAAGCTAATTTCTTAAGAATGGATTATTTTAATGTTGGATATAATTTCGGTAAATTAAAAGCGCTTGGAAACAAAGTTGGATTAAACGCAACTTTAGTAGTTAATAACGTTTTTGTTTTATCAAAATATAAAGGATTAGATCCTGAAGTTGGTGGAGGTATCGATAACAACATTTACCCACGTCCACGTGTTTACTCATTGAATTTAACATTTGATTTCTAAAATATAAAACTATGAAAAAAGTAACCATAAGTTTATTAGGAATTGGGATGGCGCTATTAGTTTTAGTTCCATCTTGTTCAAAACAACTTAACCAAACTCCAAAATACGGTTTGAACTCAGAAGTTGTTTACAGTGACCCAAATAATTACATCAATGTTCTTGCAAAATTGTATGCAGGTCTTTCTATGACAGGTTTACAAGGTCCAGCTGGAGCAGGTGACATTGCAGGAATTGATGAAGGATTCTCTTCTTATGTTCGTGTAATGTGGAATCTTCAAGAATTACCTACAGATGAAGCTGTCTGTGGATGGAATGACCCAGGAATTCCTGCTGCAAATAAAATGCAATGGAATGCTGATGATGGTTGGGTAAAAGGGATGTATTACAGAATTTATTATCAAATAACTTTATGTAACGAATTTATTTGGCAAGCAAGAGATGAAAAATTAGACGAAAGAGGCTTTTCGGATGCAGACAAAGAAAGAATTAGAACTTACAGACAAGAAGCACGATTCTTAAGAGCGCTTAGTTATTTCCACGCTATGGATTTATTTGGAAACGTTCCTTTTGTAGATGAAAATGATAGAGTAGGAGCATTTCTTCCAGAGCGTATCACAAGAGGAGAAGTATTTAATTATATCGAATCTGAATTGGTAGCTATTGAAGATTTAATGTTACCAGCTTCAAGTGCACCTTATGGGCGTGCGACAAAAGCTGCAGCTCAAACTTTGTTAGCTAAAATATATTTGAATGCGTCTGTTTATACAGGAACTCAAAGAAACTCAGATTGTATTAATTATTGCCAGAAAGTAATTAATTCAGGTGCTTTCCAATTAGATGACACTTACCAAGATATGTTCTTAGCTGACAATAATACGTCACCAGAAATTATTTTCCCAGTTATTTATGATGGTTTAAATGCACAAACTTATGGAGGTACAACTTATTTAGTTTGTGGTGCTTTAGGTGGTTCAATTGTAGCAGCTGATTACGGTGTAAATGGTAAATGGGGAGGGCTTAGAGCTACACCACAATTTGTAGATAAATTCCCTGATACAACCCAAGACGCTCGTTTCTTGTTTTACAGAACAGGCCAAACAAAAGAGATTACAGCTTTAGGAACTTTCACTCAAGGATATGCTTTCCCTAAATTCAAGAACAAAACGAAGGCAGGAGCAAATGGATCCAATAATGGAACTTCACCTCATGTAGATATCGATTTTCCAATGTTCCGTTTGGCAGATGTTTATTTAATGTTAGCTGAGGCATCTTATAGAAATGGAGATCAAGGTACAGCTTTACAATATATGAACCTTATTCGAGAGAGAGCTTACGGAAATAGTAGCCATAATTTCGCTTCTTTAACCTTGAATGACTTCTTAGATGAAAGAGCTAGAGAATTAAGCTGGGAAGGACACAGAAGAACTGATTTAATTCGTTTTGGATTATTTACAAGCGCTGATTACGTTTGGTCTTTCAAAGGTGGAGACGTTTTAGGAATTGGTGTTTCAAGCCATTTAAATTTATACCCAATCCCAACTGCGGATTTGGTGCTTAACCCGAATTTGCAGCAAAACACAGGTTATTAACCAATTTCAAATAAACATTTGTTTGAAATAAGAAATATTTGATTGTTGATTGATGAATGATGAAGAAGGGGAGTTTCGAAAGGAACTCCTCTTTTTTATTAGACATTCAAACCTTAAAAGCATTAATTTATCCAAAAGCTTTCAATTAATTCCATTCTCAGATTTTTGTACTTTAACAAAAATGCATTGATAATGCTTTTAAAAAATTGTAAAAGGAGATTTTGTATTTATTCATCATCCTTTTAAAGTTGAAAGCTGCTGCTGAACATAAGATATTGATGCCGTCGTTCACAATAACTTTGTAGAAATTTCTTCTTAAACGATTGTCACTTTTAATTTGTCAAATGATTGGTTCGATTGCCGCCTTTCTGGTATACACTTTTTTCAAACGCTTTCTTTTTATTCGAAATCAAACAAATTAGGCAAGTTTTTAATCAATAAAGATACAAATTTTATAATATTAAATAATTGATAATCAAATTGTTATTTTATTTTAAGGAGGCGCTGTGTATTTCCTTTTACAATTTTATACTGCGCTTGTTGAAGTTTAACCATTATTCATTCGTTAACAATTCCTAATCAGTCTATATTTCCCCTTTCAACTGTCCAATCTTATTTCCAAAAAAAGCGCCACTGATAACTCAATGACGCTTTCAAAACTATTAGTATAATTTATTTTTTAATCTCCAATCTTTTCAATAATTGAACATCTTTACCTTTAAAAATTAAATTGTAAGAACCATTTGAATAATTACTTAAGTCCACATTAAAAACTGAATTTGTCAATTTCCAAGTACCTACTTTTCTTCCTGCTGCGTCGATTAATTCCATTTCTGTTACTTTATCTAAAGGAATATCTTTAACTGTTAACATTCCACCAGTTGGATTTGGATAGATAACAACAAGATTCGATAGTACCTCATCAATTCCTGCACAAGCGTCAACTTGAATCGTATTTGTAGCAGTATTACTACATCCATTTTGAGTAGCTGTGTAAGTGATTGTGTAAGTTCCTGCTCCAGCTGTTGATGGATTGAAGTTATTATTCGTAACCCCAGTTCCTGAATAAGTTCCACCTGCTGGTGTTCCTCCCGATAACGCAAAACTTCCATCTGTATCGCAAACTGTATTTAAGTTAGTTAAAGCAACTGTAGGTAAATTTCCAACTGAAATTGTAAAGGTAACTGGTGAACCAGCACAATCATTTAATGTTGGTGTAACGATAACTGTTGAATTACCTGTTGCCGTTGGCGTAAAGGTTGCAATGTTACCAGATCCTGAAGCTGCTAAACCGATAGCTGTGTTAGAATTTGTCCAATCAAAAGTTGCTGAACTTGTTCCTGTGAAATTAATCGCAGTTACTGGTGAACCAATACAAATTCCTTGATTACCTGGATTAGTAACAGTTGGACTAGGGTTTACAGTCGCAACGACTGCAGTTCTTCCTGAACCACAGCCTCCATTAACAGCTTCAACATAATATGTTGTTGTTGTGCTAATTGATGGCGTCGTAAAAGTGGCACCCGTTCCAAGTGCAGTTCCACCTGTTGCAGCTGCATACCAGCTTAAAGTTGAACCGGCACTTCCTGTAGCTGATAAAGCAACAGTACCAGTTCCACATCTTGAATTTGGAGTTGTAGAATTTAAAGTAGGAACTGCACTCGCTGTAATAGTGAAAGTTACAGCCGTTCCTGGACAACCATTTAATGTTGGAGTAACTGAAACGGTAGATGTTCCAGCTGCAGCAGGAGTGAAAGTTGCAATGTTTCCAGTACCTGAAGCTGCTAAACCAATTGCTGTATTTGTATTTGTCCAATCAAAAGTTGCTGAACTTGTTCCTGTAAAGTTAATTGCATTTACAGCAGAACCAATACATACACCTTGATTCCCAGGATTGGTAACAGTTGGAATAGCATTTATAGTTGCAATGACTGCTGTTCGTGTTGAACTACATGCACCGTTTACTGCTTCAACATAATATGTTGTTGTTGTACTTAATGACGGAGTAGTAAATGTTGCTCCTGTTCCAAGGCTTGTTCCTCCTGTTGCAGCAGCATACCAATTTAAAGTTGCTCCAGTGCTACCAGTTGCAGCTAAAGCTACTGTTCCAGTTCCACATCTCGAAGCAGGAGTAGTAGAATTTAACGTTGGCACTGCACTTACTATGATGGTAAACGTTACTGCCGATCCAGGACATCCATTTAATGTTGGTGTAACAGAAACCGTTGACGTTCCAGCAGCAGAAGGAGTAAATGTTGCAATATTTCCTGTTCCAGAAGCTGCTAAACCAATAGCTGTATTTGTATTTGTCCATGCATAAGTTGATGAAGTGCTAGTTCCTGTGAAACTTATAGCAGGGATAGCGGTTCCAACACATGCTGTTTTATTTCCTGGACTTGTTACAGTTGGAACTGGATTGACTGTTGCTATAACAGCAGTTCTACCTGAAGTACAACCATTTGCAGTAGTAGAAACGTAATATGTTGTAGTTGCTGTAAGTGAAGGAGTGGTAAAAGTTGCTCCTGTTCCTAAAGCCGTTCCGCCTGTTGCAGCTGCAAACCATGATAATGTTCCAGCACTCGCTGTTGCGTTTAAAGCTACAGTTCCATTTCCACATCTACTATTAGGTGTAGTTGTAGCAACTGTAGGTGTTGCAGCCACAGTGATGTAATTCGTTTGGTTTGACGTATTATTTCCTCCAGCATTTGAAACAGTTAACGAAACATTATATGTTCCAGCGGTTGCATAAGTAACTGTTGGATTTTGAACAGTACTTGTAGCTGGTGTTCCACCTGCGAAAGACCAAGAGTAATTAGTTGGCGTGCCTGTTGATGTACTCGTATATTGTACAGTTTGTCCTGAACACGTTGTTGATGTTGGTGTAGAAGTGAAACTTGCAGTAGGCGGAGTTGTTACGGCTGTACCAGTAATATTGATATTATCGATGTATAAATTATTTCCATAAGCTGCTAAATTCCTAAATGCCAAAGTCGCGCTAGTCTGACCTAAATAAGAATTTAAGTTGATTGTTTCAGTTCTCCATTGAGCAGTAGTTGGAACAAATGAAGCAGTTGTTGCTGCTGCAGTTGGTAAGTTACCCGCTGCTACAGTTGTTCCTGTTTTATTATATAAAGAAGTCCAAGTTGTTCCACAATCTGTTGAAATTAAAACTTCTAGTCCATCCATATAAGTGGCATCATAAGCTGCATAAGCAACATCAAAAGTCATTTGGGCAGCAGAATAACCAGAAAGATTCAATTTTGGTGTACGCATTTCATCAGTGTTACCAACATCATTTACTAAATAATTCCAAAATGCCATTGAGTTACCTGCTGTTGGAGCAAAACCTACTGTAGGAGATCGTACCCAAGAAGTGTCATTTGCGTCAACATTGATCAAAGTCCAGCCAGTTGGAGGGAAGGTTGTTCCTGCGAATCCTTCAGAAAAAGGTAAAGATTGACCTGAACTTGCCGTTACTGTAACATAAGACGTTTGAGTTGAAGTGTTGTTACCATTTGCATTTGTAACTGTTAATGCAACTGTATATGTTCCGGCAGTATTATAAGTAATTGTAGGGTTTTGCGCTGTACTTGTAGCTGGAGTACCTCCTGTAAATGTCCACGAATACGATGTTGGCGCACCTGTTGAAGTACTTGTAAAAGCAACCGTTTGACCAGCGCAAACTGTAGTGTTATTTGCTGTAAAACTTGCGACTGGAGGAGCTGCAACGGATGAATACAAATCGCTGTCCCAAGTACCTCTTCCAAATGTTGCAGCACGTAATTTTTTATTAGCACCGCTATTTGCAACGTCGTAATAAATTTCCATATCACTAACAGCACAATTTGGTAAACCTGCACTGAAATCAACCCAAGTTGTCATGGAATTATCACGGAAATAAACTCCTAAATCTGTTCCAACATAAATACCATCACCACCAGCTGCTCCATTTTCATAAACAACACAGTTCGCAGGAATATTAGGTAATCCCGTAGATAAATTTGTCCAAGAAGTTCCACCATTAGTTGTTTTATAAACTTTACTTGCTGCTGTATAACCAGAATAAGTTATGAAAGCAACATTTGGATCTGTATTAGAAATAGCGATGTATGTTGGAGAAACAGTAGTTGGTAAACCAGTTGAAACAGAAGTAAATGAAGTTCCTCCATTTGTAGATTTAGAAACTGCATTCGCACCTGTTTTTATTGCATAAATTACTTGATTATTACTTGGAGCAATTGCAAATTCAATGATATTTCCTGTTCCTGTTGGTGTTCCTACTGTTGTCCAAGATGTACCAGAATTGGTTGTTTTGTTTAGCGCAGTTCTTCCGCCAGCATATAAAGTTGTTGCTGTAACTGGATCTTGATGCCAAGCACTTAACCATTCTTCTGAACCTGTTCCTGCTGATAAACCTGTAGTGATTGAAGTAAAAGATGTACCTCCATTTGTAGATTTATAGTAATCACCATAAATATATGCACCATACATGATGTTATTGTTCGTTCTATCAATGAAACAATCCATTCCATCACCACCATAAACCTGAGCCCATGCTGTTCCATTGTAACGATTTGTTCCGTTATCCTGATGACCAGCAATCCATAGATTTGTATTAGACGTTGAAAGTCCTATTCTATATTGTTGTGCGATTGCTAAAGAAGTACTAATGTCAGTCCAAGCAGTACCACCATTTGTTGTTTTAAACATACCACCATCATTTCCTACGTAAACTGTTGTACCAGAACCTGGCAAATATTGAATATCGTGAATATCTGAATGGATGTATGGTTTGCTATAACTTCCTGTCCAGTGTGTATTTAGTGTAAATGAAGTTCCTCCATTTGTACTTTTCCAAACATTTATACCACCAATCATAACTTCTTCTGCATTTGTTGGAGAAGAATCGATACATAGGTCATACCATCCTTGTCCACCAGCATCAGCACCATTATCAAAACCTAAAATATTTGTTGAAGCTGTAGCTGTCATTCTA
>CALPMC020000008.1 GCA_943324565.2 Chitinophaga pinensis
ATTTATTGTTTTCGTCTTGATTATTTTCTGAAGGAGTTCATTAAAGTTTCATCAAATTGGAACCCGCGAAAAATAGACTTGCTGCTTTGTTTAATTTTAGTCCAACCTTTTTAAATCGTTCTTTTGTTAGTACATAAAGTTGATTATCAGTAGCTTCTTGATTTGTTAAAAGTTCATAACCTAACATTTTGTTGTATTGAATTGCTCTAACGTTGTCTTTTAAAATTCTGACACGCGAAAATTCAATACTTGTCATCATGTGAAAAACGAAATTGAGTAAAGTCAATGATGCATAAACAGCAGCGAAAGAATGTTCGAAATCACGTTCACCGATAAAAATACCACCTTCTCCAAAGCCGATTTCAGGTTCAAAATTTTTAGCATTGATTAAACCTACTTTTTTTCCTTCAAATTCAATGACAAAATAATAGTTGTATTTATTATTAATCGTTTGAAACCAAGCTTGTTGCATTTCTGGTGTGATGTATTCTCTGTAAATCATTTGATTCACCACATGCGCTGCATTTCGCCAAGAACGAATTAATTCCAAATCTGTTTCGCACAAACGAATCAGTCGGACATCAAATTGTTCTAGTATTAGCATTCTTTATCAGAAATATGGTAGGTGGGTGCGTTGTTAAGATTTGTCAGAATCGCTCGCATGTATTGGGCAATTACTCCGATGCAGAAAATGATTAAACCAGTTGAAAATAAAACACTTACGATTAAAGATGTATATCCTTTGATTTCAATTTTGTCAATTAAATATTTGCGAAGGAAGAAAATCCCGATTAGAAAATTGACAGCTGCAAGCGTAAAACCTGTTAAAGTTACTGCCTTCAAAGGAATTGCAGTTGAGTACATTACTACGTTTGCAGTAGTTTTGATCAAGCCTTTTATTTTATAGCGCGATTTTCTCAAAGCAGAAGGATTGTTTGTAACTGTTACAAATTCAACTTCGTGTGTGTACCACAATAAAAATTCATCAATAAAAACGAATTGTTTATGACTTTCGGCTAATTTTCGTGCTATTTGTCCGTCGATCAAACGGAAACTACTTCCACGTCCTTTTTTTGCTCCTTCTAATTTAGAGACACGTTTGTAAATACCCTTTAAAAGCCGTTTAAACGAAGATTCCTTTTGTTGGTATTCACCATAAACAACTTTTGCTTTCGTCGCTATTTGTTTGTTAATTAACTTTTGAAATTCAGTAGGTAAAACTTCCAAATCGTCGTCTAGTGTCAGCACAAATTCACCTTTCGATTCTGCAAAGCCACAAAGCGTTGCGGCATGCTGACCGAAATTTTTGGAAAGACGGATAATTTTACAACGTTGATCTTTAGCTCGAATTTTTTTTAATTCCTCCCAGCTTGAATCTTGACTAAAATCATCAACGAAAATAAATTCAATCGATTCTGTTTTGAAAAAAGAGGAAATAGCAGCATATAAATCAGAAATTCCTTTTGAATTATTGTAAACCGGAACCACTAAACTGTACATCATTTGCTATTTTTTTTTAAACATAGTAAAAATTTTTGAGTGCTGAAGTTTGTGAGGGAAATAGCGAAGAAGGAGTTAGAATAGAAATCTAACTCCTTCTTCGCTTTGGTTTACCGTATTTATCCATCATCGCTTTTTTGTGGTCATAACGGACATTGACTTTTTTGTTTTTATCTTTTTTCTCGTGAAATGCAGGACCAACATCATCAGGTCGCGCCATTTTAACGAGTTTTCCAGGCATGACAACTTTCGGTTTTTCAAATTCCAATAATTCACTTGACAATTGAACTATCTCAGGAATAGCTTGAAAGGGGAGTTTTTGTTGCATCAATTCTTCAATAGCTTCCAAGTTTGCATTTTCTTTTTCTGTTACAAATGTAATTGCGCTACCATTTTTATCAGCACGACCTGTACGTCCAATACGATGAATGTAATTTTCAGGAATTTCGGGGATATCAAAGTTTATAACATGTGTAACGTCTGAAACATCAATTCCACGTGCGATTAAGTCCGTAGCAATTAAAATAGAAATAACACCTGATTGAAAATTATTTACACTATTAAAACGGTAATTTTGTGCTTTATTGGAATGAATTACACCTACTTTTTCTCCAAAAATAGATTCTATTTCTTCGAAGAGTAAATCAGCTAAGGCACGTGAACAAACGAAAACTAAGACTTTTGACGAATCGTTTGTGCTTTCAAGCAAGTAGTTTAAAACCTGAACTTTTGATTTAAAATTTGGAACGCTGTAGCCAATTTGATCTATTTGGGTTAAAGGTGTTCCAGAACGTGCTGCTTCTACACGAACAGGAGCAGTAAAATGTGCATCCAAAAAAGTACTTACTTCTTCTGAAAGCGTGGCAGAAAAAACCATATTTTGACGTTTCGCAGGTAAAAAATCAAAAATGCGCATCAACTGGTGACGAAAACCTAAACTCAAGGTTTCATCCACTTCATCTACCACCAATTTTGTTACTTTTTTTAGTTGTAAAGAGCCATTGATAGCCAAATCAAGAATCCTTCCGGGGGTTCCAACAACGATATCTAAACCTTGTAAGACCATTGCGATTTGTGTGTTCATATTCGTTCCACCGTAAACTCCGCCAACAGCAACGTTCATGTAAGTCGTCAATTTTTCAATTTCAGAAACAATTTGTGTAACCAATTCACGCGTTGGAACAATAATCAAAATCTGTGGATGAGGTTCTTTCGAAAATTTCCACATATTCAAACAGGGTAGGAGGTAAGCGAGCGTTTTTCCAGTTCCCGTTTGAGCAATTCCAATCGTATCTTGTCCAGACATCATTACATTGAAACTCGCTGATTGAATGGTTGTTGGCGTTTCATAGCCCAAATCATCTAAGGCGTTCCAAAGCTGTTTTTTTAAGTTTAAATCACGAAATGTCATGGAAAAATTTCTGCAAAGCTAAGGAAAGAAAGTAACTTATGTCGATTTTTTCAAATTTAGGCTCGTTTTAGTGAACCAATTATACCTTATATTTTTATGTTTTAATTAATTTATTAGACTAATCAAACTTTCATTTGTTAGAGTAGTCTAACTTTTTTATATTTGTACACGAAAACCACCAAACTATAATGAAAATAAGTTGCTTAGCTTTATCACTATGTCTTTCAACGGCTTTCAATTTGATAGCTCAGCAAGCAGAAATAAGTGGAAAACTGTTTTCAAATAAAAAAAAGCCAATTGAACTTGCTACGATTGGACTGAAGCAAACTAATTTTTTAGACACTTCAAAATCAGATGGAACTTTTCACTTAACTGAAATTCCTTTTGGCACTTATAAATTACGTATTAGTTGTGCTGGATATGTCACTCGGGAAATTCCAATTTTAGTGGATAAAGCTTCTATTAATTTAAATGAAATTGAATTAGAAGTGTATATGATAAATTTACCGACCATAACCGTTAAGGTGATTTCAAAAAAGCTATTGGATAAAGAAAACCCAGTGGCAATTTATATGGTGAATGAAAAAACAATTGATCGCACCTCCGAAAGTAATATCATTGATGTCTTGTCGAAAAACACACCTGGACTCACCAGCGTAAAATCTGGGCCAAATGTTTCTAAACCTTTCATTAGAGGTTTGGGCTACAATCGCGTTTTAACCTTGTATGATGGAATTCGTCAAGAAGGACAACAATGGGGCGACGAGCACGGTATTGAAGTAGATGCGTATGATATTCAAAATGCAGAAGTGATTAAAGGACCAGCGAGTTTGATGTATGGAACAGATGCTTTGGCTGGAGTGGTGAGTCTTTTTCCATATAAACCCAAGTTAAAGAATGGGGTAGAAGGGCGATATATTTCTGAATTTCAAAGTAATAATTTGTTGATTGGAAATGGATTGAGATGGAGCATCGTGAAAAATAGTTGGTCATTTGTGCTTCGAATTTCTTGGCGTTTGGCAAGTAATTATCAAAATGCAATCGATGGAAAAGTATACAATACGAATTTCAACGAGAAAAATATTTCTTCTGTTCTTGGTTACACAACTGAAAAAACAATCATTAGCTTTAATGCGAGCTTTTACGACAATCGACAAGGAATTCCCGATGGAAGTAGAGATTCTTTGACCCGTCAGTTTACACAACAAATTTTCAATGGCGCTGCAGATATTTTGGAGTTGCGACCAATTGTTTCTGAGGAAGATTTGAATTCTTATAAAATTGCTCCGATTCACCAACATATTCAGCATTTTAGAGTGTATTCACTTGGCGATTTTAAACTTAAAAAGGGAAGCTTGGATTATTCTTTAGGGTTTCAACAAAATCGAAGAAAGGAATTCAACCAACCTGAAACACCTGATTTAGCAGGACTTTCTTTGCGATTAAACACCGCGAATTATCATTTCAAGTATAGTTTTCCAGTTGTTAAAAATGTAGAAACCTTTTTGGGAATGAATGGCGTTTATCAATTCAATGAAAACCAAGCCGCGACAAGTTTTACAATTCCCAATTATCAACTTTTTGACGGTGGAGTTTTTTTTTATTCTAAATGGAAAAAGAACAAATTTTCAGTTTGCGGCGGTATTCGCAATGACATTCGCACGATTAACTTTGATAATTTCTACATTCAAAGTGATACGCTTACAGGTTTTGATTCGCAAGTTATTGGACTTGACACTTCAGGTGCAACCTTGCAATTCCCAAGCTATACTAAAGTGTTTCAAGGACTATCTGCCAGTATTGGACTTTCTTATTTTTTCAATCAAAACTGGACGGTCAAAGCGAATGTTGGTCGTGGATTTCGAGCGCCAAACATTACTGAAATAGCATCCAATGGTTTAGATCCTGGTGCACGTTTAATCTATTTAGGCAACCGAAATTTCGTTTCTGAGTTTTCATTACAAGAAGATATTGCTTTACTTTTCAACTCTAAAAATTTTACTGGAGAAATTAGTGTTTTCAATAATAACATTCAGAATTTCATCTATTTAGCTTTGGTTGCAGATTCTAATAATCAACCTTTAGTCGATGCCCAAGGAAATAGAACCTACCAATACAAACAAGCTAAAGCACACTTATATGGTTTTGAGACGTGGCTCGCTTTTCATCCTGAAAAGTTAAAAGGTTTGACATTGGATGGAAGTTTTAGTTGTGTTTATGGATTTAATCGCGAAGAAAAATACCGTAATCAAGGAATTCAAGGCGAGTATTTATCCTTGATTCCACCGGCACGTTTACTTTTAAATGCAGCTTACTCGTTTGCATTGAAAAACGCTTTTATTCAGTCAATTCGTCCTGTTGTTGAATATGAATTTAATGCAAGACAAAATCGCTATTTAGCCGAAAACAATTCAGAAACAGCAACGGATGCTTATTCACTTTTTAACCTTCAACTCGGAATAGATTTTAAGTATTTGAAATCCAAAACAGCACAATTTCAATTTCAAGCCAATAATCTATTTGATACTGCTTTCCAGTCCCATTTGAGTCGTTTGAAGTATTTTGAGAATTATCAACAAACGCCAAATAATCAACGTGGAATTTTCAGTATGGGAAGAAATTTATGTGTGAAATTGATTTTGAATTTTTAGAGCAAGGTTAATTGTGTATTCGTACCATTAAAAATAATTTACCTTTGAAATACAAAATTTATTCGAAGTGAGATCTAGTTGTGAATTTTAGCGAACAATAAATGGCCTTGAATTTTATGGTTTTAGCTACTGAACTGAAACTGTTAATTTTTAAAATTTCTGTAAGAACATTTTTGAAAAATTTCAGTTTCAGAAAGGAGTTAAAATTGTTCGCTACGAGTTCTAATTCTTTGGCGTAAAATAAATTGCGAACAAAATAGAAATTCAGAGCCTTGATTTTTGATTCTTTTAATCAAGTAAAAGAATGGCAAAATTTATTAAAGGCTCAAACCATAATTCTAAGTTTAGTTGCGTATTCCCATTTTTAATTACCCCAAAAATTCTACCTCCAAAATTTCTTGCCAAAAATTAGTAATAGTATTATTATCTGCTTGAATCATTTGAGGAACAATACTTGCAGGCGAAAATCCAGGTGTTGTATTGACTTCAATAACATGTGGAATACCATTAACAACCATAAAATCAATACGTGCTATAGATTTTAATTGAAGTAATTGATAAACATTTTTTGCTTGTTCTTGAACTTTGGCTTTCAATTCATCGTCAACGCGAGCTGGTGTAATTTCTTGTGATTTTCCGTTGTATTTTGCTTCGTAATCAAAGAATTCATTTTCAGAACAAATTTCTGTTAACGGTAAAGCGTGTAATCCATGTTTGGTTCTGTAAACACCACAAGTAACTTCAGTTCCGTCTAAAAAAGATTCTATCACAACTGTTTGTCCTTCTTTAAAAGCAGTAGCTAAAGCAGCACTTAATTGGCTTATTTCTTTCACTTTTGAAATGCCATAACTTGAGCCAGAATCAGAAGGTTTAACAAAAACAGGTAAACCCAACGTATCGACGATTTGTTCGTTAGAAAACTGATTAATTGAACTTAAAAACAATGATTTCGCAACTGGAATTCCAAATGATTTCAAGAATTGATTGCAATACCATTTATCAAACGAAAGGGAAGAGGCTAATACGCCAGAATTAAGATAAGGTATTTTTTTTATATCGAGTAGCGCTTGAATTTTTCCATTTTCCCCTGGGTTACCGTGAATATAAACAAGGCCTAAATCAATTTTTACTTCTTGTCCATTTTCTTGAAATGAAAACTGATTTAAATCAAAAGGAGTCTTCCCCGTTTCTGTTTCTACTTCCCAAATTGATTCACTCACAATTATTTTATAAACGACAAAAGAACTTGGGAAATGAGCTTTGATTGTATTCGCACTTTTAATAGAAATATCAAATTCAGAGGATAAACCACCACAAAACAAGCCTACATTTTTCATACTTTTCGATTATTGAACGAAATTAATTTTTCTAATTCATCACAAAATCGATTCTAAAAAAAGTTATTAGTCGTACGATTGTTAAAACAGACCAAGCGATTTTTACTAATTTCGCATTCATGCGTATTTTATATATTTTACTTTATCCTTTTATATGTCTAGCAGTTTTTCTTTTTTACAGAAGAATTGTTTCGATAAATAAACCAAAGTCAATCTTCAATCGAACTATTTATGCAGGAAATCATGCAGCATCGTTTATGGATCCATTGGTTGTAGCAACAAACAATAGAGCTGTGCTTTATTTCATGACTCGATCAGATGTATTTACAAAATTTTCAAAACCATTTCTTTGGGCTTTTCACATGTTACCCATTTATCGTCAGCAAGATGGAGTTGACACAAAGGAAAAAAACGCAGAGGTTTTTCAAAAATGTACAGATGCTTTAGCAGCAAAAAAGAATTTATTAATTTATCCCGAAGGATTCACAGACGATGTATTTATAAGAAGACTTAAGCCAATAAAAAAGGGTGCGGTTAGAATTGGCTTTATCGCTCTTGAAGCTTCTAATTGGAAGGAAAAAGTATATGTTTCCGCACTTGGTTGTAACTACACTTATCCAAATGCCATGCGAAGTGAACTTTTGATTTCAAACTCAGATCCAATTTGCTTGAACGACTATCGAGCTGAATATGAAGCAAATTCTTATCAAGTTATAGCTGATTTAACAGCCAAAGTTGAGGTGTTAATGAAAGCTCAAATCACGCATATTGAACGCGAAGAATGGAGTGAATTCCACGAGCAAATAATGATTATTTCAGGTAAAGGAATGAATTACTTGACTTATGACAAATCACTTTCATTAGAACAAAGATGGAAGTATTCACAAAAACTAGCGAATTGGTTGAATACTTTTAGTGAAACGATACCAGTTGAGATTGAAAGTTTGAAGTCACAATTATCAATTTATTTTGAGCAATTAAAAAAATCTGAAATTCTCGATTGTGATTTAAAAGCAAAAAAAGATAATTCTTACAATAGCTTTTTGAATTTGATGGCAATTATTGCACTTTTTCCTTTTGCAACTTTAGGAGCTTTACATTGTTATTTGCCTTATCGTTTCATTAAGAATTTCGTTGAAAAGAAATTTAAACGCGATGTTTTTTGGGGCTCAACCAAAATGGTTTTTGGAATGTTTATCCTTAGTTTGTTCAATGTTCCAATTGTCACGGTTTTGACAAATTACCTAGATCAACCTTTTTGGATTGGATTAATTTATTTCGTATTAATTAGTCTGTTTTGGCTTAGTTTTGTAAGTGCTAAACTAAAAATAAATCAGTTTGTTAGAATGTCAAAAATAAAGCGATTTAATACCGATGAATTGGTGAAAATGCGTCAAGAATTAGAAGAACAAATTCAACAAATTGTACCTAAATTTTAATATTTTCATTGATTGAAAGAACTAAAAATGGAAAACGAAACAATTACAACTAAAATAAAAAAACCAAAGTGGCTCCGCGTTAAATTACCAACTGGTGAGAACTACAAAAAAGTGCGTGGATTGGTGGATGAACATAAGTTACACACAATTTGCGAAAGTGGAAGTTGTCCGAATATGGGTGAATGTTGGGGAGAAGGCACAGCAACTTTTATGATTTTAGGAAATATTTGTACGCGTTCTTGTGGTTTTTGTGCGGTGAAAACAGGAAAACCGGAAGAAGTTGACATTTACGAACCGGGACGTGTTGCGAACAGTGTGAAAATAATGGGTGTTAAACACGCGGTTATTACTTCTGTAGATCGTGATGACTTAAAAGACGGAGGTTCTGAGATTTGGGCGCAAACAGTTCGTGCAATTCGTCAACAATCACCGCAAACAACAATGGAAACCTTAATTCCAGATTTCGCTGGAAAATGGGAAAATTTACAAGTAATAATCGATGTGGCGCCTGAAATTGTTTCTCATAATTTGGAAACAGTTAGACGATTAACTAAGCAAGTACGTATTCAAGCTAAATACGACCGAAGTTTGGAAGTTTTATTCCGTTTGAAAAAAGGAGGAATGCGAACTAAATCTGGTGTGATGCTTGGTTTGGGTGAAACGCCTGCTGAAGTTTTAGAAACTATGCAAGATTTAGTTGCAGTTGGGGTTGATATTTTAACATTAGGTCAGTATTTACAACCAACCTTAAAACATCTTCCAGTAGCTGAATTTATTACGCCAGAGCAATTTGATTTTTACAAAGAAGAAGGTTTGAAAATGGGCTTTCGTTATGTAGAAAGTGGTCCACTTGTGCGTTCATCTTATCACGCTGAAAAGCATTTATTCTAGTGCTAAGCTGAGCTAACAGTCTGTTAAACTAAAATTAATAGTTGAAAAAAGGATTTTCAAGTAAATAATCTTTATTTTCGGGCTTGTATATGCGAATTGGTTTACCACTACTTTTCATTTTTTTCTCTATCGCTTCTTGCTCCTTAAATGCGGAGCAAGAACGCAATTTGAATAAATCAATAATCAAGTATTTATTCAGTGTCAATAGAGAATTAAAGTTGTCAATCGCAGCTGCAACACATCCTTTAATATTACGTGAATTAAAAGAAGAAAGCGATGAAAAACTCAAAGCATATCTTGAGCCTAAACATCACATTTGGACAGACGCTATAATCGGAAAATCAAAAATAAAAGGAGAGAATTTACACATTGAGTTAAAAGTAGCTTTGGTTAGTAAGCAAACCTATGAAAAAGCACCCAATCGATTTCGTTTGTACGCGATAAGTGAAGACAATGGTAAAAATTGGTACTTCTTAGATTATAAAATTTACGAATCTGATTATTGTAAAAAATTCAAGCGATTAATTAAGAAATGAGAAAATTATATCTATTCATTGTCAGTTTTGCTTTTACTTGTTTAAGTGTGGCTCAAGGTTGGCAGCCAATGGGAAGTCGTTCGATGTCTTTGTCGAATGCAACGGTAGCTTTAGAAGATGTTTGGGCTTATCATCACAATCCTGCAGCGCTTTCCAACTTGAAAAAAATAGAATTCGGTGTTTCTTATGAAAATCGTTTTTTAATGAAAGAATTACAATCTCAAGGCTTGGTTGTTGCAATCCCATTAAAGTCAGGTGTAATTTCAATTGGTTCACAGTCATTTGGTTATAATCAATTCAGAACGTATAGAAATGGTCTTGGCTATTCAATGAAATTGGCGGAGTTTTTATCTATTGGTGTGCAGTTAAACCATCATTTTGTGCGAATAAATCCAGCTTATGGAAATCATCAAACAGTAACTGCTGAAGTAGGAGCATTGGCGAAAATCAATGAAAAATGGTCGCTTGCGTTTAGTGTTTTCAATATCACAAGAAATCGGCTTTCTGAATTTGCAGAAGACAGGTATTCAACAATTATGCGACTAGGAACAAAATTTTTTGTTTCTGAAAAAGTCCTTTTTCTTGCCGAGGCAGAAAAAAATGTTGATTACAGCATTCGTTTCAAAACAGGAATTGAATACTTGCCTTTGGATAATTTTTATGTCAGAGGAGGATTTGCAACAGCACCAATTGAATTTAGTTTTGGTTTAGGCTATGCATTTTCAGGAAAATATAAATTGGATTTAGGTTCAGCTTATCATCAAGTGTTGGGTTGGTCACCGCATTTTTCATTTACGATGCAATTGAAATAATGAAAGTTGTAGTTGCAATTTTTTTCTTTTTAACTATTGGTTTTGTTTTCGGACAAGATAAAGGGGAAATCATTCAGCAACGCATTGAATTTATTTCTGAACAATTACAATCTGAAGAAATTGATTTAACGAATATTGTAGAGCAATTAGAATATTTTTACGAGAGTAAAATCAATCTAAACACAACAAATGGAGAGGATTTAGAGCAGTTATATTTGTTAACTCAGGTGCAAATCAATGATCTTTTATTACATCGTAAAGCGTTTGGAAAATATATTACTATTTACGAATTACAAAGTTTAAAATACTGGGATTTAACAACAATTCAATTAGTTCTTCCGTTTGTTAGAGTGGATGATAAACTTGATAATCTTCACATAACTTTTAAAGAAGCAATGAAGGAAGGGAAATTCGAATTATTTCTTCGTTACCAACCAACATTTCAGCAAAAACAAGGCTATCAAAAGGTTTCAGATTCATTATTGCAAAACTCGAACAATTATTATTACGGAAATTCAGATCGATATTACACCCGATTTCGATACACCTATAAATCAAATATAAGTGTTGGTTTTACAGGTGAAAAAGATCCTGGAGAACAATTTTTTAAAGGTTCACAAAAAAATGGATTTGATTTTTACTCAGCTCACGCTTTTTTTAAAGGTGGAAAATATATAAGTGCAGCTGTGGTTGGAGATTACCAAGTTCAAGTTGGACAAGGATTAAATATTTGGTCGAGTTATGCTTTTGGAAAAACAGCTGACATTGCAACAATGAAGCGAACAGCCAATCCACTGAAAGCTTATACATCTGTTGATGAAGCGCGATTTTTACGTGGAGCAGCAGTTGATTTATCTTATGGTAATTTTGATTTGTTATTATTTGCTTCTAGAAAAAAAGTCGATGCAGCAGTTATTGAAGATTCAACTTTAGAAGATTTAGAATTTATTTCAACTATTGATTTATCTGGTTTACACCGAACGAATCGAGAAATTGCTAAAATGAATGGACTCACAGAATCAATTGCTGGAGCGAATTTACGATACGCTTTTGGAGGACTTAAACTTGGTGGAACTTTTGTTTATCAAGGATATGATAAAGATTTTGTAAAAGATATTCGAAATCATAATCAATTTGATTTCAGAGGTAGGTCAATGGTTTCGGGAAGTTTTGATTACAGTTATGTTTTAAAGAACATAAATTTCTTTGGTGAAGTTTCAAGAAATTACAACAATTACCAAAATCAAAAAATGGGAGGTTTGGCCATGGTCCATGGTGCTTTAATTTCTTTAGATTCAAGAGCTAGTATAGGTATTCTTTACAGAAATTATGATCGAGCTTATAACACTTTTTACAATGCAGGATTTTCAGAAGGTGGAAATACTCAAAATGAAAAAGGACTTTATGCAGGTTTAAAACTAAAATTAAATTCTAAATGGTCATTGAATGGATATGCCGATATATTTCAATTTCCTTGGATGAAATATTTAGTAGATGCACCATCTTTTGGACATGAATTTTTGATTCAACCGGTTTACAAGCCCAATAAAATATTTGAAATTTATGGTAGATTTCGACAGCAAGTAAGACAACGAAATAGCCGAGATTCAGATGGAACAGTAACTGAAATTGAGGATGTTCTTCAAAGAAACTATCGTTTTAACCTTTCCTATACAGTGAATGAATTCTTCACATTAAAAAGTAGAATTGAGTATGTTACTTTGAATAGAAAAAGCAATAAACCCGAGGACGGAATTATGTTTACACAAGATTTTGTATTTCGTCCGAAAAGTTTTCCTTTAGATATTGCTTTGCGTTATGCTTTATTTGATACCGATTCTTATGACACTCGAATGTATTCATTTGAAAACAACGCATTGTATGTTTTTGCGGTTCCTGCTTATTATTATCAAGGTTCGAGAGCCTATATTTTAGTACGATATTCCTTTGCTCGTCATTTTGATTTATGGGTAAGATATGGTGAATTTTTATATAATAATCGATCTACCATAAGTTCTGGTGCTGAGGAGATTAAGGGCAGTCGAAAGTCTGATTTTGTAGTTCAATTACGAATGAGTTTTTAAAAATTTTATTTTTTTTTTGTTACGTTTTGTTAAGTGTTGCGTTATTGGTTTTAAGTAGGGACTGCAAGCCTTATGAATCTCCAAAATCAAACTAGATAAAACCAAAAACAATGGCAGTGAACTTATTGTATCACCAAAGTACATTTCGTCTAGAAGATGAAATGAGCTTAATCGAAATCGCGAAGAAAGATCCCCGTCAATTCGCACCTCTTTACAAAAAATACCATGAAGCAATTTTCAGGTATGTCTACAAAAGAGTAGATGATGAAGAAGCAGCATACGACATTACTTCTTGTGTGTTCGTTAAAGCTTTAGCGAGCTTAGCTAAATATGAATTTAGAGGAGTTCCTTTCTCTTCTTGGTTGTTTAGAATCGCTAAAAGTGAATTGTATCAATCTTTTAGAGATAAAAAAGCACAAAGAACGGTGAGTTTGGATTCGGTAACGATTGTTCAGTTTATTGATGAGTTAAATGAAGATTTTAGTGAAGAACAAAGGATAACACTTTTGAATTCCTTGAAACTTTTAAAAGACAATCAATTACAACTAATTGAAATGCGATTTTTTGAAAAGAGATCTTTTAAAGAAATCGGAGAAATTGTTGGGTTAACTGAAAATAATGCGAAGGTGAAAACATTTAGAGCGCTTGTTAAACTAAAAGAGATTTTTAACAGAACTAAAGCATAAATTATGATTAAAATTTTAGTAGATAGAGCTATTCCAACTTCAGCGAAAATTAAAAATAGACAAGATTTTGATTTTGTCTTGAAGCAACACAACCAAAGTAAAAGAAGTTCAGGTTTGCAATGGTATTTTGGAGTTGTTGGATTAGCAAGTTTTGTTCTAGCAGTTATGTCAATTTTATTTTGATTCACATTTTAATTAAAATGTTGTTGACAAAGTGAATGTTACATTTGCTTTGTGTGATAAAATTTATTAATTTTGTTGTCATAATTGATTAGAAATTACTTTGCTATGAAAAACCTGAAATATCTACTACTATTTATTTTCATCCAAGCAGGATTTATATACGCTCAACACACTAATTTCAACACACAGAGAAACTGGTCTTTGCATAAAAAAGAAGTGTTGTTTGGTTTAGGTGCTACACAGTTCAATGGTGACCTAGGTGGAAGTCACGGTGTTGGTAGAGACTACTCTTTAAAAGATATTGATTGGCCTTCAACTAGTATGGCTGGATTCATAGGATTTAGATATCGTTTTGCTCCGATGTTTGCAACTACTTCAAGTTTGTCTGTTTTTGGATTACGAGCTGATGATGAATATTCAGAGGAGCCTGTTAGAAATGCTAGAAGCCTTCAGTTTAAAAGTTTGTGTTTTGAAGTTTCTCAACGTCTAGAATTGATTGTTTATGCAAATGAGAAATTTGGTTCAACTTTTAATTTACCAGGAAACTATTCAAAAAAGAATAGAAGTCAACAAATTTATGGTTTCGGTGGAATTGGTTTACTTTATTTTAATCCGAAAGCTCAAAACCAAGACGGAGATTGGACAGCGTTACGTCCGTTGAAAACAGAAGGTCAAGCTAAATCATATAGCCCTTTCACATTCACAATGCCTGTTGGTGTTGGTTTTAGATGGGGGATTAACAACATGTGGAGAATGGGTGTAGAACTTTCTTACGTAAAAACATTTTCTGACTACATAGATGATGTAAGTACAACTTATGCTGACCCTGCAACTTTCACTTCTGCTGAGTCAGCTTTTTTATCAAATCCAGCTGTAGGTAATCCTTCTTTTGCACCAGGTGAAAAAAGAGGAGATCCAAAACAAAAAGATGCTTATTATCATGTAAATGTTTTTGTATCTAAAAATATTACGTACAAAGACTACGGTAAGCAAAGAAAAAAATATAATCTTAAATCAACTGGTAAATTCAGAGTTTAAGTTACAAATATTGATAAAGAAGCGAGGCACTAGTCTCGCTTTTTTTTTACCTTTGAATATGTATTCACTACTTAGAAATTTCCTGTTTTTGTTTGATGCTGAAAAGGTGCATTATTTCACCATAAATGCATTAAAATTCACGCTTAAAATCCCCTTTGCTAAGCGGCTATTCTCGAACTTTTTTGTTGTTAATAATCCGAAATTAGAACGAAAAATTTTAGGACTAACATTTAAAAATCCAGTTGGATTAGCGGCTGGTTTTGACAAAAACGCAACCATGTTTAATGATTTAGCATACTGTGGTTTTGGTTTTATAGAAATTGGAACTTTAACACCAAAAGGTCAAGCGGGAAATGATAAGCCACGACTTTTTAGATTAAAAAAAGATGAAGCGATTTTAAATAGAATGGGATTTAATAACGATGGGGTCGAAATCGCAATTGAACAACTAAAAAATAGAAAACACAAAGATTTAATTATTGGAGGAAATATTGGAAAGAATAAAACAACCCCTAATGAAGAAGCAAATACAGATTACTTAATTGCTTTTGAGAAATTATTTCCTTATGTAGATTATTTCGTTGTCAATGTGTCTTCTCCGAACACACCAAATTTGAGAGCTTTACAGGACAAAGAACCATTAACGAAATTGCTTTCAGAATTGAAACAAGCAAATTGTTTAAAATCAAATCCTAAACCTATTTTATTAAAGATTGCACCTGACTTGACCAATGAACAATTAGATGATGTAGTTGAAATTATAACAACTACAAAAACAGATGGGGTAATTGCAACTAACACCACGATTGATAGAGAAAAACTGATTACTCCAAAGTCGGAAGTTGAAAAACTTGGTGCAGGTGGGGTTTCAGGAAAACCTTTGACAAATCGTTCAACCGAGGTAATTCGCTATTTACACGAAAAGTCAAATGCTGCTTTCCCAATTATCGGAGTTGGTGGAATTCATTCTGCTGAAGACGCAATTGATAAGTTAAAAGCTGGTGCTTCTTTAATTCAAATCTATACAGGTTTCATTTATGAAGGACCAATTTTAGTGAAAAAAATCAATCAGCAAATACTAAAAGAAAATCTTTAAGAATGCTTAAATTAATTGAATGCCCAAGGGATGCAATGCAAGGAATGAAAGATTTTGTTCCTACTGCACTGAAGACCGAATACATTAACAAATTATTGAAATGTGGTTTTGATACTATTGATTTTGGAAGTTTTGTTTCCCCAAAAGCAATACCTCAAATGCGAGATACAGCTGAGGTTTTAAAAGGTTTAGATTTATCTGGAGACTCTAAATTATTAGCTATTGTTGCAAATGAACGTGGTGCAGAGGATGCGCTTCAATTTCCCGAAATTGAATATTTAGGTTATCCTTTTTCAGTATCTGAAGTTTTTCAAATGAGAAACACAAACGCTACGATTCAAGAGTCTTTGTCACGCGTAGAGCAAATTCAAAATCAAGTTTTAGCAAAGAATAAAAAGTTAGTTGTTTATTTATCAATGGGTTTTGGAAATCCTTATGATGAAATTTGGAATCCAGAAATCGTATTGAAATGGTCAAAGGTGTTAAGTGAAGATTTAGGCATTGAAATTTTAGCACTTTCAGACACGATAGGAATTGCAAAAGAACAAGAAGTTACTGATTTGTTTAACGTTTTGCAAGCAGAATTAAGTAAAGTTGAGTTTGGAGCTCATTTTCATACACGACCTGAGACGACCTACAAGTTAATTAAAGCAGCCTATGAAGCAGGTTGTAGAAGATTTGATTCCGCTGTTAAAGGTTTTGGTGGTTGTCCGATGGCAAAGGATGATTTGACTGGAAATCTACCTACAGAGGCTTTACTTGCTTGGTTTGCAGAAAGATTAATTTTAACTCCGATAGATAAAAAAGCGTTTCAAGAATCGTATGATTTTTCATCGCGTATCTTTTCTTAATTTTTTCATTATACAATAAACTTAAATATGAATTTAAAAAGAATCGCTTGGATTGCTCTTGTTGTTTTTATTTGCAGCTTATTAGTGTGGAAATTTTCTTCAAAAGAGACACCAAAGGAAATTATTAAAGACGATAATAAGAAAGTCTTAAAAGTAGAGCAAATCAGTACAGACTTTAATCTCAATAAATTTTCAAGTAATGAAGAAATTAAGTTACTAAAGGAAATTGGAATTTGTGATTCAACACAAGCTGATGATAATAATTTGGATAATCCTTCTTGTTCGCCACGTTTTTTTCGTTTTTTTAAATTGAGTAAATCTAAAGAATTAAAGGATGGTTTTATGCTTTTAGTTAGAGCTGGAGTAAATGCTTTTCCTGTTAGACGTCTTTTAATTTTTGAGCGCGAAAATGGACAGTTAGTAAAAACAAATGGTTTTGTTGGCTATATAATTGAGCGAAGAGTTATTAAAGGAAATTACGATGATATTGTGGTTCGTTTTTTTGAGCGTTACGAAAATCAAAAGTATTTTTATAATTGTCTTTATACATGGAAAAGTGGACGCTATGTCTATGTTAATTGTGAAGCGATTAATGATTCTAGGTTAAAACCCGAAAAAGCTGATTCTGTATCCATTGAAGTAGAGAAAATATTGAATGAAAATAAACTTGTATTTTAATAAATTATACTTTTTGGTTGGTTTACTTTTAAGTTCTTGTGCAACAGGTGTTCCTACAGAAAAGATTGATTATAGTTACGCTTTCTGTGATGGAAATAGTAAGGTTTGGATGCTTCAAAAAGTAAGTAATGGTGCTATCGTAGTTGAAGAGAATCTTGATTTGAGCGGGGAGTTTCTGGTTTTTTATCTCTCAGGAAAAGTATTAAAAGGAAATTTAAAAGACATAAGTGAACAGAAGGGTAAAATTGGTACTTATTCTCTTGACAATGAAAATGGATATATAACAATTAAATTTACGAATGAGAAGTGGGATTTTTCTTTCGAATTTATTTTTGAAAATAGATTGATGTTATATCCAACAACAGAATCTGACATCGTTCAAACATTAGAATTAGTCCCTTTTCCTGAGTTGTAAGACCTAATGATTAAAACTGAATAAATTAAAAATGAATATTAAAATAGTTTCTGGCAGCACTCGAATTGGAAGAAATAGTCATCGCGTTGCATTGGCTTTGAATCATAAAATGACTACTTTAGGTATTGAATGCTCAATAGTAGATTTAAACGAAATTGATCTTCCACCATTCGAGGAACGATTAAGTTTTTTACCTGAAAAATCAGATAGATTGGTTAAAGTTTCTAATGAGCTATTAGATTCAACAGGTTTTATTTTTGTTACACCCGAATACAATGGTGGAATTTCTTCCTCATTGAAGAATTTCATTGATACTTTTGGAAGACCAGAATTTGCGGGAAAACCCATCGCTGTTGCTTCCGTTTCTTCTGGTGATTTAGGAGGAATAAGAGCTGCAATGAGTTTACAGCAATTGATTTTGGCAATTCAAGCTTATCCGCAACCTCAAATGTTGACGGTTGGATTGGTTGAGGATCAATTAAATGTTGAGGGCCAAGTTATTAATCCTAGTTTTGAGGATAAAATGAGTAGTTTCATAAATGCTTTTCTTGGTTTTGCGAATCGATTTTGAAGAATAGTTGTAAGAAGTTAATCATGAAATCTCTTTCCTATTTTTTAACTTAAGCCAATTCAACCATTAATTTATCGAGGTATCTTATTTTTTGCGTTGAAAGATTTTTTAAATTTCTTGTAAAGCAAACTTTATGTAGGTAGAACTACCTGATTTTTTATGTTTTGTTGTAACTTAAATTAGGAATATTTACTTTTGATTTATTGCATTCATTTAATTTTTTTATTCATCTATTTAAACTAAACAAAAAATGAGAAAAACCTTACTTCTATTTGTCTTGTCAGCATCCACATCTTTTGGTCAATCAATTTATGACAATTTATTAATTCATTATAAAATGGATGGCAATGCTAATGATTATAGTGGCAACGATAATCATGGTTCGGTAAATGCAACACTATCAACTGATAGAAACGGAAATCCAAATAGCGCATATCATTTTGATGGGTCAGGTGAATATATTAATTTTCCAAATATTGCTCAATTAAAGCCACAACTTCCTTTGTCTTTCTCATTTTGGGCAAAATTAGATGATATTAGTGCCACAAAAACTGTTTTTATAGCTAATTGTTTTTCTCAAGATAATCATGCTGGCGTATGGATGAATGGATCGGGTTCGGGAAAGCTGGCTATTAATTATGGAAGTGCATTAGGTACAACTAGCAATGATAATCTAAGAAATAAAGTAGGAACAACAATTTTACAAACAGGTATTTGGTATCATTTTGTTGGAATTTGTAGATCAGAAACTGACATGGATTTATACATAAATTGTGCAAATGATCAAGGTACTTACGCAGGCACCGGGGGTGATTTAGGTTATACAAGTGACGCTGGAAATATTGGTCGTAAAGATGTTTCAGGCCAAAGTCCCTATCACTTTAAAGGTTCAATGGATGAATTCTTATATTGGGATAGAGCAATAACATTGGATGAAATAGATATTTTGTGTTCAGGAACTCTTACTAATGACGAAAATGATTTTAGCCATTTATCAATTTATCCAACGCCAACAAATACTGTTTTAAATGTTAAAAATCATTTAGATAAATTTGGTAGTTATAAAATATACAGTGTTACAGGTCAATTAGTTAAAGAAGGAAAATTCTCAGAAGAAATTAATGTTAGTGAATTGAATTCTGGTTCTTATATTTTGGAATTAAATGCTGATTTAAAGTCTTTTAAAAAGCAGTTTATTAAAAATTAGTATTTTTTTCAATTAAAAAGCTACTTGATTCAATAAGATGTTTTAAAAGCTGGGTAGATTATTCTATCCAGCTTTTAATTTTCGCATGAAGCTTTCCATAGTTTTCAACAGCATTCAAATCTTTCGCTGCAAAATCACTTTTTTGTTTGTAGTAAATGATTTTTTCAGGAGTAAATGAATTTACGGTTTCGGCTAAATTCTTAGATTCAAAGTCTTTGGAAACTAAACCTAAATCGAAATCACTTACAATTTTTGCCATTTCCGGAGAAGGACCAATTGCAATCGCTAAACGACCTTGAATGAACTCGAAAAATTTATTCGGAAGAGCATGTTTATTGTTAAAATTATTAGGTTCCAAAAGGTAAATTCCCATATCGTATTGAGAAATGAAAGGGACAATTTCATCTGTAGAAACAGGAGGAATCAATCGCACATTCTTTTTCGTTCCGATCAATTGTTCTAATTCTTTTTTGTATTCTTCTTTTCTGAAAACCAGCATTAAATCCAATTCAAAGCGCTCGTCCACAAAATCCATCATTTCAATCATGTTTTCGATTTTTCTTTGTGGAAGAGCCAAACCGTGATGCATAATTTTAATTTTATCGCCCACTTTCATCGAATTGGTATTTTCAAAATAATCAGCTGCATTGGTTATAACCATTGGATTTAAACCAAATTCGGAATTATATTTTTTAGCGATGCCATCACAAACTGTTAGCATGAAATCTGCTTTTTGAGCATACTTTTTTATAAGGTTGGTTTTGTATTTTTTGAATAATATTCGCCAACGTAAACTGTCATTATTTTCTTCTGGAGAATATTCGTGTGCATCAAAAATAACTTTAGCATTTCCTTTAATTTTTAATGCAACAGGCAATGCATCGGCATCGTTTGCTATTATAATATCAAATTGTTTTCCTTTTATTTTCTCAAGCGTCAATTTTATTTCTTCTAAATTCCAATAATACGATTCAAACAATCCCAACAGTAGTTTTGGTAAAGGAATTATAAAATTCATTTTATTAAATTCGCTGTAAACATCAATGTGTGTTACGTTTTCAATTTCAGAATCTGCAAGACCAACAGTTGTGATTTCGTAAAATTCTTTGAAATAATTAATTTGTCGTTTTACACGTGGATCACTTTTAAGGTTTGAAAATGAAATGATTAATATTTTTCGTTTGGTCATAATCAATTGACTTTACTGAAGCTCTTTTTCAATTTTAGAAAATATGCCTCGAAATAATGGTAACTTAAATAACTGATGGTGATTGTAAAAAACAAAGACATAGGGATTAGATACCAAATGTTTACAATGTCTTTAAGAATTAAAAGTGCGATATTAATTCCGATCATGTGAGTCAAGTATAGACCGTAACTGATTTTACCGAGCCAAGTTAGTATTTTGAATTTCCCCATTTTAAAAAACGAATTCGGCGAAAAATTCTGTTCGATGATAACGAATGAAAAAAACAACGCTGGAACAACATGAAAAATGTATGGATAAATTGAAAAATGTCCTAATATTTTATGTTGAAGAAAGATGAATCCTAAGCTAAAAATGTAAATGGCTAAGGTCAAATGTTTACTAAAAAACGATAGAATTTGCACCATTTTTTCTTGATGATAAAAAGCCCAATTCGCGAGTAATCCTCCAATTGCTAAGTATTTAAAACAACTTATGAAGTGATAATCGCCTGATTTCATCTTGATTCCAGAAACTATAAAAAACATTTCAGAACTGATAATTAATAGTATTGTCAATCCAACAAATGACTTGGTTTTTTGCATCAACCAAAATAACAAAGGCCATACGATGTAGAATTGTTCTTCGATGCAAACACTCCATTGTACACCGAGTGTATTCAAGGTTGGAAAGCCATTATAAATGTGGTCGAAATTTGCTAAAAATAAGGAATAGAGTAGAGGTGAAGAGTTCTCGGCTCCAACATCTTTAAAAAGTGGTAGTATAACAAAACCGATTAATAATGTCAAATAATAAAGCGGCCAGATTCTTAAAACACGTCTCAAATAAAAACTTCCAATTTGAATTTTACCATGTGATTTATTCTCAGTGAAAAGCAAATAAGTTATTAGAAAGCCACTCAGAATAAAGAAAAATATAACACCTAATCTTCCACCAACTCCACCAAAAGATAAAATAGCTTTCAGAGCAAATGCAAATTTTTCGTGGTCTTTAATTTGATAAGATATATGTGCGAAAATAACTGCAAATGCTGCCACAGCGCGCCATCCATCAAGGTTTTCAAAATAAAGATTTTTCTTTGGACTTTCCATTAACTATTTTGTTTCATCCAATGATTCAATGTGGCAATTCGCCAAACGAGTGTTGCAAATTTATTATTTCCCGCTTTAAATTCGTCAATTATTTTTTTGGTTTTCGCTTTGTCTAAAAATGACAATTGAGCATAATCGATTTCTAACAAGTGAGCCAATGAACCTCTTAACCATAAAATTTCACCTGGTGTAACAAAGCCTTTTTTATCGGTGCGCCATTGTATTTCTTTTGGTAAAACATCCTCCATTGACTGACGAAGTGCGAATTTGGTCCAACCATTGTTTATTTTCAAGTTATCTGGAAATTGAAACAACAATTCGACTAAACGATGATCTAAAAAAGGAACGCGACTCTCAATTGAATGTGCCATTGAGTTGCGATCTTCGTAGTGTAACAAAGTAGGCAAAGAAGAATAGTTCATTAATGCAAAATGAAATTCATTTAATTTACCAGCAGAATAATTTTCAAAAGCATTCCAATCATTATGTTTATTTCCAAGAAAAGGCAAATAGTTTTTATATTCAAATTTGTAAATCGCATCTTCACTCATAATTGAACTAAGTGCCGATTTCATCAATACATTCGTAAGTTTAGAGTTACTCGCTTCATGAATTTTCTTATAATCTTTAATTCCTTTTGAAAGTTTGCCAAATTGAAAATGTTTCATCCATTCGGCGTAAAGTCTATAATATGAATGCATGTAACCTCCCATATAGTCATCAGCGCCCTGTCCACTTAAAATTACTTTTATCCCTTTTTCTTTTGCTAATTTCATTACATAATATTGTGAAACAGGCGAAGAACCAGAAAGAGGAAAGTCCATTGTGTGTGAAATAGCATCAAAATCTTTTGCAATTTCTTGTTCAGTCGGTGAATAATAATTTAATTGAAATTGTTCTGGATATTTTTGTTCAATGGTTTTAATAAATGGACGTTCATCAAATCCCTTAGTTGAATCATAATATATTGAAAACGTTTCCAAATTCGATGACATTTTATTTTTCAGTAAAGAAGAAACAATACTTGAACTGTCAATTCCACCACTTAATGTTGCGCCAATTGGAACATCACTTCTAACATGTAATTGCAAGGAATTATCGAATAGTTCTTTGAACTGATGTACCGCTTCGTTTGTGTCAATTACCTTTTGTTCTGATAGATATGACCAATATTTTGAAATGGAAAGCTTATTGTCTTTATATTTTAAATTATGTCCTGGTTCAAGTGATTGTATACTTGAAAAATAGGTTTCATTTTTATAACCAATCCATCCTAGTTGCAATCCACGATTAACTTGTGATAAATTTAAGTTTGAACTGAAATATGGAGTTGTTTTTAATGATTTTATTTCAGAAGAAAAGTACAAATTGTTTTCGTGATGTAAATAATAAAATGGTTTGATTCCAAATCTGTCACGAGAACAAAATAGACTTTTGTCTTCATTATTAAAAATTGAAAACGCCCACATTCCGATGAATTTTTCTACACATTTTTCACCATAAAAGTCGTAGCTTTTTAATATTACTTCCGTGTCAGAGGCAGTTGAAAAAACAATTCCTTTTTCTCTTAATTCTTGTCTTATTTCTTTGTAATTGTAAATTTCGCCATTGAAAACAATCCAATATTTACCGAAGTTCATTGGTTGATTTGCTTCAGGATTTAAATCAATAATACTTAAGCGATTATGACCAAAATAAACAGGATGAAGGTTTTCAAAACCACTATAATCGGGACCTCTGTGATTAGTAGAAGTAACCATTTTACGTATCAAGCTATTGTTAGCGACTTGATCTTGATTAGAAGTAAAAAAACCATGAATTCCACACATATCAATTCAATATTAACCCCGCCATTTCTTTTGTCAAATTCCTCCTTGAGAATTTATGTTCAGAAAGATTTCTAGGTGTATTAGTTGGTGATGAATTTAAGATAAAATCTACAATTTCTTGTTTTTCACTTGGATATAAAGTGATTGAAATAGCATTTTCATTTAAAATCGTTGCAGCATCACCGTCTTTTGGACCAATGTTTAGAATTGGATTGCCAGTTGCTAAGTATTCAAAGAGTTTTCCTGTCAAAATCCCTTTGTTGTTTTCAATTTCTGGAATGATTAAAAGGAGAATTCTTGCTTTTATCATAAAATCGATTGCTTCCGAATGATTTACATACGGAACGAAAACAACTGATTTTGACAGGTTTAATTTTTCAACCAAGATTTTAACTCCATTGTGGCAATTCCCAACAAAATGTAGTTTCCAATCGCTGTCTTTTTTTACAATTTCTGAAAAAGCTTTAAAGAATCCTTCGACAGGGTATTGTTCTCCGAGGTTTCCGACGTAACTGATAGTTTTGTTACTTGAATTGTATCCCAGATTATTCCCCGAATTGCTATTCGGGGTTACGTTTTTCTGACCAAGATTATTAGTGAAATCGGTTTCATCAAAGCCGTTTGGAATCACGTGGATTTTGTCGAGGAATTCTTTTCGATTAGCACCAAAATGACGTTTGATGTCTTCGCTTACAACTACAATTTTGTCGGCATTTTTCAAGCACAATTGCTCAAGTTTGTAATCTTTTTTCTTTGCAAACGATGTGCGAAAAAGTTCTTGATTGTAATATATTTCTGTCCAAGGATCGCGTAAATCTGCCAACCAATGAAGGTTGAACATTCGTTTTAATTCTAAGCCAATCAATTGAGTAGAGTGGGGTGGAGAGGTTGTCACAATGCTGTCAATGTTGTTTTCTCGGATGATGATCCGTGCTTTTTCTAAAGCAAACTTATTCCAACCAATGCGAGCGTCAGGAATGAAAAAGTTCCCACGAACAAAACGCATGGCTTTATCGACCAAACCTGTTTTTTTTTCTCCTGAAAACCCAGCTTGTGGCGCGTCTTTTTTTCGAACTTTTTTATACAGTTCAAAAGGGCTACTTGCTTGCGTGGTATGTATCTCAATTCCTTCAGGGATTTCTTCTAAAAGCGAATAATCGTGATTTGGAAAGGTTGCAAATGCAGGGTCAATAGTTAAAACGATGGGTTCAATTCCAAATTCTCGAAAGTACTTCACAAATTTCAGCCATCTTTGGACGCCACTTCCACCGCTTGGAGGCCAGTAATAACTTATGATGAGTACTTTTTTCAAATTAGTTCAATCTGCTTTTTACCGCTTCAATTGCTGTTTTAAGTCCTTCTGATTTTTTACCTCCTGCTGTTGCGAAAAATGTTTGTCCGCCACCGCCGCCTTGAATATGTGTTGCCACTTCACGAATAATTTGTGAGGCGTTCCATTTTTTATCTTCTACTAAATTGTCTGAAATAATCAAACTCAAAGCGCATTTGTCGCCGTCAGTATTTCCAAGAATTCCAACGAAATTTTCTGTTTCACCTTTCAATTGGAAAAGAATGTCTTTCACTGAATTGGTATCCACGTCAGTTAGTTCTCCTAAGAAATTGATACCGTTGATGGTTGTGATTTTAGCTTTCAATTCAGATTTAACAATTTTCGCTTTTTCGCGTTGCAATTGCTCGATTTCTTTGGTTAATTGTAGGTTTTTCTGAATCAAATCTTCAACTGCTTTATTCAAATCTTTTGGATTTTTCAATAAGACACTGATGCTATCTAATTTTTCAGCTTTCTCACGGAAATAGGCTTCAGCCGCTTCTCCAGTAATTGCAATAATTCTGCGCATTCCTGCTGCAATAGCCGATTCAGACGTAATCTTAAACAAACCAATTTTTGAAGTAGTTGGAACGTGAATTCCACCACATAGTTCAATGGATTCGCCGAATTTTATTACACGTACATTGTCGCCGTATTTTTCACCGAACAATGCCATTGCACCCAACGCTTTTGCTTCTTCAATTGGACAAGCTCTTCTTTCGTCAAGAACTTCATTTCTCTCAATTGCCTGACGCACCAATAATTCAATTTGAGCTAATTCTTCGTCTGTAATTTTAGCAAAATGTGAAAAGTCAAATCGTAAGTAATCTGAATTTACAAGTGAGCCTTTTTGTTCCACGTGAGTTCCTAAAACTTGACGTAGCGCATGATGCAATAAGTGAGTTGCAGAGTGATTTTTAGCTGCGTTTTCACGTTTCGTTTCATTCACTTGCGCATTGAACTCTCCTTCTAAATTTACCGGAAGTTTATCCGTTAAATGAATGATTAAGTTATTTTCTTTCTTGGTGTCGAAAATAGAAATGGTATCCGTTCCATTCGTCAATTTTCCTTGATCGCCGTCTTGTCCACCACCTTCAGGATAAAAAGGAGTTTGATTGAGAACGATTTGGAAAAATGATTTTTGTTTTTGAGAAACTTTACGGTATTTGATGATTTCAACAGTTGCTGAGGTATTGTCGTAACCGATAAATTCAGTTGTTACATCAGGATTTACTTGTTGCCAATCGTCGGTTTCAACCGCTGTTGCGATTCGTGAACGATCTTTTTGAATTTGCAATTCTTTTTCAAAACCAACTTCATCGATTTGTAATCCGTTTTCACGTGCAATCAAAGATGTTAAATCAACGGGAAAACCAGAAGTGTCATACAATTCAAAGACCGCTGTTCCGTTGATGATAGTTTCATTTTTAGATTTTGTCAACGCGATTAAGTCGTTGATGCGTTTGATTCCTTGCTCTAATGTTCTAAAGAAACTAATTTCTTCTTCGCGAATTACTTTAGAAATCAACTCTTTTTGACGAATCAATTCTTCGTAAGGATTGCCCATCAAATCGCAAAGCACCAAGGATAAATCACTTAAGAATGATTCTTTTAAACCTAAAGTCTGATATCCATAACGCACCGCTCTTCTCAAAATGCGACGAATTACATAACCAGCGCCATTATTTGCAGGAAGTTGACCGTCTGCAATTGAAAAAGCAATCGTTCGCACGTGATCCGCAATCACACGTAAAGCAATATCAGTTTCTTCTGATTTTCCATAAGGAATACCAGAAACTTTAACGGTGTGTTGAATGAGCGTTTGGAATAAATCTGTGTCGTAATTACTTTGTTTTCCTTGCAAAGCCATTGCCAAACGTTCCAGTCCCATCCCCGTGTCAACGTGTGTAGCAGGAAGATTTTCTAATGAACCGTCCGCTTTACGGTTGAATTGCATAAAAACATTGTTCCAGATTTCAATTACCTGCGGATGGTCGTTATTTACTAAATCGCGACCGTTGGTTTTTGTTCTTTCAGCTTCGTCTCTTAAATCTACGTGAATTTCTGTACAAGGTCCACAAGGTCCTGTGTCGCCCATTTCCCAAAAATTATCTTTTTTAGAAGCCAAAATGATTCGGTCTTCAGCGATGAATTTTCTCCAAATATCATAGCTTTCTGTATCCTTAGGAACATTGTCTTTCGCATCGCCTTCGAAAACAGTCACGTACAATCTATCAACTGGAATTTTATAAACTTCAGTTAACAATTCCCAAGCCCAAGTAATAGCTTCTTCTTTGAAATAATCTCCAAATGACCAATTTCCTAGCATTTCAAACATTGTGTGGTGATATGTATCCACTCCAACTTCTTCTAAATCATTATGTTTACCAGAAACACGCAAACATTTTTGTGAATTGGCAACGCGTTTGTTTTTCGGTACTTGATAACCCAAGAAAAAATCCTTGAATTGGTTCATACCCGCATTTGTGAACATTAGTGTTGGATCGTTTTTAACAACCATTGGCGCTGAAGGCACTATTTGGTGTCCTTTACTAGCGAAAAAATCGAAAAATTGTTGGCGAATTTCAGAAACCGTCATTTTAAAATATGTTTGGTCGCAAATTTAGGAAAATGAAAGCACGTAGGAGGTAGTTCAGCTGTTTTTTACTTCCTTCCTCGAGGAGGTTCACCGTGGCGAATGAGGTAGGTGGCACATAAATAGTTCATTTTTTTAACAGTTTATCTTTAAATCTAAATGACTTTTTTTCTTAAATTAGAGTAAAAGGTAAAAATTCGGTTATGTTAAACATAGAAATCATTGAAGAAAAATTATTGGAAATACGAAATAAAAAAGTGCTAATAGATGGAGATGTAGCGCACTTGTATGGCATTGAAACCAAACGTGTAAATGAAGCTGTAAAGAACAATCCTGAGAAATTTCATGAAGGTTTTGTGATTTATTTGGATGAAGAAGAGACTGATTTTTTAAGGTCGAAATTTTCATCCTTAGAAACAGGAAATGAACCGGTCGAAATTTTCGACCGGTTCCAGAAATTAAAACATTGAGATATGAGAAATCTAGAAATAATAGAAAGTAGGTTAGTTGATGTTCGAAATAAAAAAGTGTTGTTAGATAAAGATGTCGCTGAATTTTATGGAATTGAAACAAAAAGGGTAAATGAAGCAGTAAAAAATAACCCAGAAAAATTCCCACCAGGTTATGTAATTTATTTAGATGAAGAGGAAACAGAATTTCTAAGGTCGAAATTTTCGACCTTAGAAATAAATGGTAGAGGAAAGTATTCAAAATATCAAGTCAAAGCTTTTACAGATAAAGGTTTGTATATGTTAGCGACTATTTTGAAAAGTCCAAAGGCGACTGAAACAACGATTGCAATCATTGAAACATATTCTAAACTGAAACAGTTTTCAAAAGCGATTCAATCTATTTCAGTAGACCAAAATGAAAATTCAAAGCAAGATTTGATGCAAAAAGGAAATGAACTATTAGCTGAAATATTGGAGGAAGAAATGCCAATTGACGAAACGGAAACTTCAATAGAATTCAATTTTGCATTGTTGAAACTCAAACATACTGTCAAGCGAAAAAAGTGAATTATTTTTTTTCTTATGTTACTTTTGTTTAAAAATCAATTAATGGAATTTATCGCCCAAGAGTTAGATAATTATGTTTGCGCTTACACTTCTGAAGAAAGTGAACTATTGAAAAAAATTAATCGCGAAACACATTTAGAAGTTTTGCAGCCCCGTATGTTGAGCGGACATTTTCAAGGAAGAGTTCTAAGTATGTTTTCAAAAATGATTCGGCCTGAATGTGTTTTAGAGATTGGAACTTACACAGGGTATTCGGCTTTATGCTTAGCGGAGGGATTGAAGGAGAACGGCAAACTTATTACGATTGATGTCAACGAAGAATTGGAAACCAGAGTGCGTGGCTATTTTGAAGCTTCGGAATTTCGTTCTAAAATTGATTACAGAATTGGTGATGCAATGAAAATCATCCCAGAATTGAATGCGCAATTTGATATTGTTTTCATTGACGCGGATAAATTGAATTACATTAATTACTACAATCTAGTTTTTGAAAAAGTGAAAATTGGTGGATATATCATTGCTGATAATGTGTTGTGGTCGGGAAAAGTAGCAGATGAAACGAAAAAAGATAAGGATACTGAGTTGTTACGAGAATTTAATTTGTTGAATCACAAAGATGAACGTGTTGAAAATGTACTTTTTCCAATTCGTGACGGGTTGTTGGTTGCAAGAAAAATCAAAGCTTAATGAAAAGAGAACTTCGTGAAACCGCCGATGGATCAATGACGATTTATCTTCCAAAAATGGACGAACATTATCATTCGTATCATGGAGCTTTGCAAGAAGCGATCCATGTTTTTATCGAAAATGGAATTCAGCGATTTCCAAAGAAAGATACAATTTCAGTTTTCGAATTGGGACTTGGAACTGGTTTAAATGCGCTTTTAACGGCACTTTGGGCGACTGAAAACAATCAAAAAGTATATTATTTTGGATTGGAAGCATTTCCAGTTGAGGTAGAAATGAATCTTAAAATGAACTACCAGGATTTGATTTCAAAAGACTTTGCAACTGAATATTTCACCAAAATAATTGGGACTGAATGGGAGAAAAGTGTAGTGATTTCAGATAAATTTCAGATTCAAAAAGTAGAAGAAACAATCCAAAATCTTTCTGTTACCAATCAATTTGATGTTGTTTTTTTTGATGCTTTTGGTCCCCGTGCTCAAGAAGAAATGTGGGAATTTAGCGTAATAGAAAAAACAGTTCAACTTTTAAACTCAGGAGGTTTATTTGTAACTTACTGTGCTAAAGGACAATTAAAACGAGATTTAAAAGCTCTTGGATTGAAAGTTGAAACCTTGCCTGGTCCTCCAGGAAAACGTGAAATGACCATCGCTTGGAAGAATTAACATATATTTAATATAATTATGCTTGCATAATAAAACTATTACCCTATCTTTGCATCAGAAAATTACATTTCATAGTTGTAGTTTTTGAGTTTTATAGTTTTAGCATGGTTTAGCAGAAAGAGGAACAAGTTACGGTTTGTTCCTCTTTTTGCTTTCTATAAATCCCAAATTTCTTTACAGATTGTTTTTAATTCATTTAAAATCAAAGCTGTAGCTCCCCAAATTATTTTTTCTTGTATTATGAAACAAGGTACATTTGGCATGGTTAATTCGTTGGTTACTTTTATTGAAGTAGCTTTTCTATTGCTCTCATCTACTAATTCAGAAATGGAAATGGAAAGGATTTCATTAACTTCTCGCTCGTTTCTTTTGAGTGGGGGTAATGTTTCGTGAAAAAACACATAAGGTATCACATTGAATTTTGAAACAGGAATATTTACTTCCGTTAATTTCCCAATAAAAATTCCTGCATCAAAAGGAATTTCAATTTCTTCAAAACTCTCCCTTCTTGCTGTGTGTTCAAACGATTCATCTTCTGGATCTACTTTTCCACCTGGAAATGCAATTTGTTTGCTATGTGTTCCTTCGTATTCCGAACGTTCAATAAGTAAAATTGAAAAATCATTACTTGATTCATTGCTTGGATAAATGTGAACAGCAACTGCCGACTTTCTAAAATTCAAAAAATCTTCAGCATTGTGTTTGATAAATCGTAATGGATAAAAAGCTATATGAGCATCCAATCCAGGAAGGCTGTTATTTATTTTTTCTTGAAGCGTTAAAATTTTAGTATACTTCAAACTACTTTGATGAATTAACAATTTTGAAAAAATCGTCTTGTAAGTATTTCATGTTTTCTGATTTACCAATTAATTGAAAAACGTAAAATGATTTATTGATTTTTTTAGTAGCAATAAAGTAAGTTCTTGAATAGTCAGTATCCCATTTATATTGACGAACGAAATTTTGAATTACCACTTGTGATAGACATTTTTTGCTCAATCTTTTTATTTCAGAGGTTCGATACCCAGTAAAATCTTCCTGTGATAAAGAATTTTGAATGCTAATTATGTAATTTTTTTGAATTGCGTGAAGATTTGATCTTTCATTGTTTATATATTGAAAATAAGTCGCAGAGGTATCAGTAAATTTTTCTACACTAAAATAAAGTGATAAAGAAGGAATGCTTTTTTGCTGAGATGAATATTTTTCTATTGTATAATTTGATTCAAGTTCTTGTTCAAATTTTTGAGGAATTTTATAGCTAATATCAACAAAATCTGTTTTTTTCCATTTTTTGAAATCCATATTATTGGAATATAACTCATTAGCATCTCTAGTTGGAGTGTTCGAATTCGGACAAGCAACTAAAAGAGGCAAAACAAGTAGAAATAGAAAAATCGTTCGCATCATTTTCAAAAATAACTAAAAAAACTATTTAATGTTTAAAAAATAGAAATTCAACTTTTTTAATTTTTGCATTAAAAAATAGGGGGTTAATTAAATATTAACATTAAAAATTTGGAAATACCCCTCTAAAAAATGTACTTTTGCTCAAATAAATATAAAAAATGGCAACAAAGAGACTAAAAGCTTATCAAGATGTACTAAACAGAGAACCTAAGCATGTTGATTACGACGGAAAGTTATCCGAATTATTTGGTGTGAATGTTTTTCATATTGACGTTATGAGAGAATTTCTTCCATCTGAGACTTATAAATCAATGGTAGAATCAATTCAAAACGGTACACGATTGGATCGTAAAAATGCAGACCAGGTAGCTTCGGCAATGAAAGATTGGGCAATTTCTAAAGGTGCAACACATTACACACATTGGTTTCAGCCTTTAACTGGATCAACTGCCGAAAAACACGATGCATTTTTAAAGCCAATTGGTCCAGGTAAAGCAATTGAGCGTTTTGATGGCGATTTGTTAGTTCAACAAGAACCAGATGCATCCTCTTTTCCGAATGGTGGAATAAGAAATACATTTGAAGCGAGAGGTTATACCGCTTGGGATCCTTCTTCTCCTGCCTTTATGATTGGAAAAACACTTTGTATCCCTACAATTTTCATATCCTATACAGGTGAATCTTTAGATTTTAAGATGCCTTTATTAAAAGCTTTACATGCTGTTGATCAAGCTGCTGTTGAGGTTTGTCAGTATTTTGATAAAAACGTTACCAAAGTTAATGCTACATTAGGCTGGGAACAAGAATATTTCTTAATTGACCAAGCTTTATACAACGCGCGTCCAGATATTTTGATGACAGGAAGAGCTTTGTTTGGTCACGCTCCAGCTAAGGGTCAACAATTAGAAGATCATTATTTTGGTTCAATTCCTGAGCGTGTAACAGAATTCATGCGAGAATTTGAGATTGAATCATTGAAATTAGGGATTCCTGTTACAACTCGTCACAATGAAGTTGCACCTAATCAATTTGAATGTGCACCGATTTTTGAAGAATGTAATTTAGCAAATGACCACAACTTATTGTTGATGGATTTGATGGAAAAAATCGCACGCAAACATAACTTTAGAATTTTATTCCACGAAAAACCATTTGCAGGTGTTAACGGTTCCGGAAAACATAACAACTGGTCCTTAAGCACAAATACAGGTGTAAACTTATTAGCACCAGGTAAAAATCCAAAGTCAAACTTACAGTTCTTAACATTTTTCGTAAATACAATCAATGCGATTTACGACAATGCTGATTTATTAAGAGCGGCAATTGCTTCAGCAGGAAACGACCACCGTTTAGGTGCAAATGAAGCCCCACCAGCAATTATATCTGCATTTATTGGAACGCAACTTTCTGCTTTATTGGACGATTTAGAGCAAAATGTGAAAGCTGGGAAAATGACTCCACAAGACAAAACTGAATTAAAATTGAATATAGGTAAAATCCCTCAGATTTTATTGGATAATACAGATAGAAATAGAACTTCACCGTTTGCATTTACAGGAAATAAGTTTGAGTTTAGAGCTGTTGGGTCTTCTGCAAATTGCAGTTCAGCTATGATTGTTTTAAATACAATTATGGCTAAACAATTGAAAGACTTTAAGAAATCGGTAGACGCACGCATTGATAAAGGTGAATCTAAAGATGAGGCTATTTTAAAGGAACTTCAAGTTTTAATTAAACGTTCTAAAACAATTCGCTTCGAAGGAAATGGTTATGGTGACGAATGGGTGATTGAAGCTGAAAAAAGAGGTTTATCAAACCACAAAGACACACCGAGAGCTTTAAAAATATGGGATGACAAAAAAGTTGCAGATTTATTTGAAGAAATGAATGTTCTTTCTGCAAGAGAATTAGAAGCTAGAAAAGAAATTGAATTTGAGAATTATGTATTAAAAATCCAAATCGAATCGCGTTTGATGGGTGACATGACTCAAAACTACTTTATTCCTGCTGCAACTGAATATCAAAATAGATTGATTCAAAATGTTCAAGGTTTAATCTCAATCTTTGGCGATAAAGCTGGAAAGCAAAATGGAAAAGCAATCATCGAGATAATCGAAGAAATTTCAGGCCACGTTAATGCAATGAAAAAGGCTTCCGATACCATGTTGGAAGAAAGAAAATCAGCAAATAAACACGATCACGCTGAAGCAAAAGCATTTGTATACTGTGATAAGGTGAAGCCTTATTTTGATGAAATTCGTTACCACGCTGACAAATTAGAATTATTAGTTGACGACGAGTTATGGCCTTTACCGAAATTTAGAGAAATGTTATTTACAAGATAAAATCCACTACTATAAATAATTCGAACGTGTGTTAAGTAATTAATACACGTTTTTTTTCATTAAAAAGTAGATGAAAGTACAAGTTTTAAAAACTCGTGATAAACATTTTTGTTTTCTTTCACTGGAATTATAATTTCGTAAGTTGTAGCATTGACTTTTTTGAATTTCACATTTTTTGTTGATTGTAATAGTTTTTTAGTTGATTTAAAAACAGGAATAACTTCAATCAACATTCCTTTCCAGCCTGCGTTTTCTAATTTAGTGAGTAGGTTTAAGTCCCCAGATAGTTTTATTGGATTATTATTTTTAACAATTGAAGGAACACGAGTTTGCGAACTCAAGTAGATAGTTTTTGGGTTGATTTGCGAAAAATAAAGTTTCTCTTTACCTAATTTCATCATGTTTTTATCAATTGAAAAATCAACATTTAATTGTTTCAACAAGTTCGAAATTAAAGAGTCAACCTTTGTATTGTGCTTGAAAGTCAGTAATAGATCAATTTTTGGAATCCCGATAATTGAATCATTTTCATTGAATTTAAACCCATAATAGTTTGCTGAAATATGTCGGATTTCTTTAAATGGAAAATTGATTCTTGGTAGAATAGGGATTTGTTTAAGTTTTTCCTCAACATCAATTCCTTCATCAACTGGAAATGAAAAATGGAAACCACTTTCTTTTAGTAAAAGGTGATTTTTATGTTGGTTTTGCTTGTGATTTAGTATTATTTTAATTTGTTTTTGTTGAATGGAAATATTACTTGATTGAATTAATCTTTTATTCTCAAAATTTAAAACAGAAATATCAATTTTTGATTTAAATGAATAATTAAATGATTTTGAAAACTCCTTTTTTAAGGATTTTATGTTCTTTTTATCACCTTCAATAAGAAAACATTTTTCATTTTCTGTTTCAAAATATGGGATTGAAAATTCTCCTTCAATTCCACTTTTTGTTGATCTAATTCGAATAATTGAATAATTTTCTCTGCTCAATTTGATAGATATCAATTCAATTGGAGATGAAAAGTCAATATTTAAATCTGAAATAGAAAAATCACCTTCATCTTGATTTTTTGTAATTGATTGTAGCTGCTCAATTAAAAGTTGGTCCTTGATAACAAAAAGTTCATTATAAAGAAATTTCTTCAACAACTGAACACTTTCAATTCTTGTATATTGAACCGTATTTATCGGAAGTGAAATTGAATTTTCTTTTTTTTCAAACGTTTTCTTTTGAGTAATGGAATTAATACCGAATAGAATTAGTCCAAAAATCACAAAAACAGCTATTTCTTTTAGTTTATTCATCGTAAAGTAAAGGTACATCAAAGTTGAATTGATTACTTTTGAAGATGAAAAAAAATATCGCAAGATTTCTTTTCCGAATTTTTGGGTGGAGAATTGATGAAAGAGGTCCTGAAGTACCTAAAGCTGTGATTGTTGTAGGTCCACATACATCAAATTGGGATTTTATTATTGGCAGACTTTCCTTCGTTCTATTTGGCTTAAAAGGACGATACTTGGTTAAAAAGGAACTTTTTTTTCCACCATTAGGTTGGTTGTTAAAGTGGATTGGTGCTATTCCTGTTGATCGCAAAAGCAATAATAATTTAACCGAAAAAGCAGCAAAGTTATTTAACACATCAGAATCTCTTTACATTGTATTTTCCCCAGAGGGAACAAGAAGTTATAATCCGAATTGGAAAAAAGGGTTTTATTACATTGCTCAGAATGCAAACGTTCCTATTTACATTTGTTACATAGACTTTAAAACTAAAACAGGAGGTTTTCATTCATTATTTTATCCTACGGGTGACGTCAAAAAGGACATTGATTACATCAAAAGTGTAATGAAAAACTATCAAGGTAGATTTCCTGAAAATGGTGTTCGCTAACTGCCACTTGTTTTTTTGATTGTATTTGTTTTTTTATCGTAACCATAAGGACAATGTTTACAACCACTTTTGCAACAGTAACCGCGTTTTAAATGGTGTTTTTCTGTAAAAACAATGTAACCTTCTTCACTTAAATAATAATCTTCAGAATCTAAATTTGAACGTTTTGAGAAAGAAGAAAAACCATCAGACATTTTGCGAGATATGGATTGGATTAAAAATTTAATTGATAAAACTAAGGTCGAACCATTCGTTTACAATCAGCTTAACGAATTGAATTGTGAATTGTTCATTAAGAGAGATGATTTAATTCATAAAGAAATTTCAGGCAATAAAATTCGAAAGTTAAAATTTAATTTACAGTTTTGTTTGGATAATTCTTTAACTGGAATAGTAACTTATGGTGGTGCTTATTCTAATCATTTATTAGCAAGTGCTGCAGCGGCTAAACAATCGGATTTAAAAATTATTGGAAGAGTTCGTGGAAATGAATTAACTCAAGATTCAAACCCAGTTCTTCGAAAATGTTTGGCTCTCGGGATGCATTTGGAGTTTTTGGAAAGAAATTATTTTTCAATTATTAAAAAACAAAATACAATCGTTGAAATAGGTGGACAAAATTTTTTGTCAATTCCTGAAGGAGGTTGTAATTTGAATGGAGTAAAGGGGTGTAAAGAAATTGTCACCGAATTAGATGATAATTTTGATTATTATTGTTTAGCTCAAGGCACGACAACCACAAGTATAGGAATAGCTCAGTCAATTCCGAAAAATGCTCAATTAATTGTTGTTCCTGTATTGAAAGGCTTTAATAGTAAAATGGAAATGACTTCTATAATAGGAGAAATGGAATTTAAAAAAATAGAAAATCAACTCATTGTTTTAGATGATTTTCATTTTGGAGGTTATGCTAAAACTGATGCTATTTTGGATGAATTTATTAAAGATTTCAATGGCCAAAATTCATTTGAAATTGAATCTACCTACACTGGTAAAGCAATGTATGGATTAATGAATTTCTTAAAATCAAAAAATATAAGAAATAAAAAAGTCCTCTTTGTTCATACAGGAGGACTTTCAAAATGGAAAAACAGTTAGACTATTTCAACTTCGTTCTTGATGATGATTTTTTGTATAAACTCATACTTTTAAAGTAAACTTCAATTGCACCAACACTAGCAGTTGCTTGGCTTAAATAGGACAAATTAGCGTCGAAAGCCAAACCAAATTTAATTCCTTTGATTTTAAATCCCAACGTAGTAATCAATGCATCATTGTGACGATAATAAAAACCGTAGTTCACACAAGTTGTTTTGTTAATCGTAGTAATTTGTGAACTTTCTTTTAAAATATGTTCAAACGTCATTCCTGCAATTAAATTATAACCTGTTCCAGTTTTGAAGTAAAGTAAACTAGGTTGTAATCTTAAATCTTTTTTTCTACTTGTAATATCTGCACCTATTTGAACCACTGATTGCATATAAATTCTATCTCCACCAAAAGAGAAATTAATTTTTTGTCTAGTTAAGTGATTCAAAGCCAATCCACCATAAAAACGTGTTTTATTTCTCATTGTGTATTGATAGAAAATACCTGCGCCTAAATCGATAGATGCATATGAGTCATTTAACCCAATTTCATTATCTGCTAAATCAACGAATTCATTTCCATTCCATTGATTTTCGAAAGTTTGAGCAGTTCTATCTAGTGATTGTTGATAAAAACCAGGAGCAATTCCAATAGAAACTTTATTATTTCTATCTAACGATAATGTATAGTTAATTGGAATAGAAATATTTGTTGTCATTAATTTCGCAGATCCTGTTTGGTCATTTAAAGCATTCAAACCTATACCAAAATTATTTGAACCACTAAAACCATCAGGAATTTTAAACTCTGCAGTTAAGGTGTTTGTTCTTAAACCAATTCCGGGCTCAGGAATTGTCAACCATTGACTTCTAAAGTTGGTGAAAAAACCAAAATCTTCTTCACCTGTGGCAACAGCCGCAGGGTTGTAAAGAACTGGAGATTGATACCAAGTGCTTAAATTTCTATCTTGCTGCGAAAAAACACTAGCAGAAAGTAAAGAAAATAAAGATGCAAAATATATGTTTTTCATTTGTATTATCTAATTAACGTTACGTTACCTTTCATTTCATCTGACCGACCATCAATTCTTCTATAACTTACATAATAAGTATAAGTGGCAGGGTTTACTTTTTTCCCTTTATATGTACCATCCCAACCTTCATGAGGATCAGTTGTTCTAAAGACCATTTTTCCATAACGATCATAAATCCGCATGTCAATTTCAGCAATAGCACCGCCTTCTTTTGTAAATCCATTATCAACAAAATTGTTGTCAATATCAACATTTGTCAAAATTCTAAAGATGTCATTTTCACCATCTTCATTAGGAGAGAAGGTATTTGGTAAGACAACTTTTACGTAATCTCTAAAACGAACATCTACACAAATTGAATCATATGATTGACAACCGTTTGCAGTCGTATAGGTTACAAAATAGCATGTGTTGTAAAAAGGATTTACAACAAGAGAATCTCCACCAGAACATCCAGAGCAGCCAAAAATACTATCTGCTGGATTATTGCTTTCATACCACATTAATGTTCCACCTGCAGGAAAACCTTGAGCATATAAATACGCTTCTTCATACATATAAATTAAAGTATCTTCAATTTCGACATATTCAAGAATTGCTGGATCGTAAACAATAATAGTTGGTGGAATTGGCGGATTTGCTGGATTTGGTATTGTAACCTGGCTTGTTGTATCCGATAAAGTAACAACTACTGATGGTATTTGACCTACTGTAATTGTTTGACTTGCCGTATTAGAGCCAAAAGTATTTGTTACTGTTAATGAAACGGTGAAAGTCCCAGAAGTGTTAAAACAAACTAAACCAGGATTTTGTCCTAAATAAGTTGAAGGTGTTGCTCCTGTAAAGGTCCACTCATAAGAGAGTGTGTTTGAGGAGGAATTATTGGTAATTGAAATGCAATCACCTGCACACAATATATCGTCAGAAACTATAAAATTTGCAGTTGGTGTCTGTGCCCAAGATATACTTGTTAGTATAACTGATAGAAACAATAAAAAGTGCTTCATGGTAAATAATTTATGTTTTGTTTACGAAAGTAATTAAAAAAGTTTCAAATTAAAGAATTTTCAAATACAAGCCTTTAATAATTTCCTAATTTCATTCATTTCTTTCACATCATGTACTCTAAAAATAGATGCATTTTTCAAAAAAGTTACTGTATTTAATACCGTTGTTCCATTCAAAGATTCGTCAGGAGCTATTCCGATTTTATTGTAAATCATTGATTTTCTTGAAATTCCAACTAAAATTGGTTTTTCTAATATTTGTAATAACTCAAAGTTATTCAGTAATGAAAAATTTTCTTCTAAGGTTTTATCGAAGCCAAAGCCGGGATCAATTATAATGTCATTAATTCCACTATTTTTTAGTTTTTGAATTCTTTCTGAGAAAAACTTTATACTCTCCATAAAAATATTTCTATTTGAAGCTAACGGAACGGTATTAACTTCGTTACCATTATTATACGTTAAAATGTATGGAATCTTTTTTTCAGCCACAAGTTCAATTAACTCCCAATCATAAGAGCCTCCGCTTACATCATTTATAATGGATATCCCTTCATTAATCCCAATTTCAGCTACCTTAGAACTCATAGTGTCTAATGAAATCACCAAATCTTTAAATTCTTTTCGGATTGCTTTTATCGGCTCATGTATCCTTGCTATTTCCTCATCAATATTAGGGATAATAGCGTTTGGTCTAGTTGATGCCCCTCCTATATCAATTATGTCAACACCATTTTCAAGCATTGATTCAACGGTCTTTAAAATTTCGTGAATATGTGTTTTTCTACTTTCGGAGTAAAATGAATCTGGAGTGCAATTTATAATACCCATAATTTTTGGAGAATTCAAATCGAATAAATTCCCTTTTAAATTTATGAATCTGTTTTGATTGAATTGATGTATTTTTGTCATCAGTTATGGAAAAAACTTCTTTAGAATACACAAATGTAATCAATCTTTGCCGTGAAATCTTTGAAAAGAAAACGATGGATTATGGCACTTCGTGGCGGATTTTAAGACCAAGTTCGCTAACAGATCAAATTTTCATCAAAGCGCAACGCATTCGTACTGTTCAAGAAACAGGCGAAAACAAAGTTGGAGAAACATTTGAAGACGCTTTCATGGGAATCGTTAATTATTGCATTATGGCTATTTTTCAGTTAAGAAATGAGAGTGGTTTTAATGAACAATTAACTTTAGATGAGGCCATGAAAGTTTATAATGAAATTTCTAAAGAGGCTTTTGAGTTGATGAAGAAAAAAAATCATGATTATGGTGAGGCTTGGCGTGATATGCGTGTAACTTCACTTACAGATTTAATTTTAACAAAAGTTCTGCGAATCAAACAAATCGAAGACAATAAGGGGGTTACAGAAATTAGCGAAGGAGTTGAAGGGAACTATTTTGATATGTTGAATTATTCCGTTTTTGCGTTAATACATATCGAAACAAGTTGTTAAAAGTGTGTTAAACAAATCACTTTATCTAAGTATCACTTATTTTTGGACAAAAAATGAATTATGGAAATGGTAAAAAATGTAGTTCCTTGGAGTATTAGAATTTTTATTTCAGCTTTGTTTTTGGTTTCGGCTTTCGCTAAAATTTATCCCGACCCATCATTTTATTTTAGTATTACAAAATTTGAATACTCACAATTATATCCAATGGGTTTCAGTCCAGAATTGGCAGTTTACTTCTCTCGTGTTTTAATCGGGATTGAGTTTGCACTTGGCTTTTTATTACTTTTTCCTTTTAATCTCAAGAAAATCGTAATTCCAGCAACGATTATTATGTTGGCAGTATTTGCGATTCATCTTTCTATTGAAATAGTATCTGGAAATAATTCTGGAAATTGTGGTTGTTTTGGAAGTCTTTTACCAATGACGCCTCTTCAAGCTTTGATAAAAAATATTCTTTCCATAGGTCTTTTGGTTATTTTACTTCTAAAATTTTCCGATCGAATGCGTGTTAACAATAATTTTTTGGCAATTACAAACATAACTACTGCATGTGTCTTGTTTCTATTCATGTTGATTCCGATTCAAAAGAAAACAACAACCATGGCACCTGTAAGTGTTGAAACAGAAGAACCGGTAATTCCGAACAATACTGATACCACAGAGGTTAAGACTAATGATGTCATTAATGACATGAATGCTACAGATGTCAAAATAGAAGAACCGAAAGGGCCTGCAAAAAAAGCTTCAGGTTACGCGAAGTATTTCCCTAAAATTGATGAAGGCAAAAAAATTCTTTGCTTTTTCGCTCCAACGTGTGAACATTGCATGCAAACTGGAAAAGATTTAACAGAACTTAGAAAAGTAGATCCTACTTTTCCAGAAGTTCAAATTATTTTTATGGATGAAGCTCCTGAAGAAATTCCAGCGTTTTTTAAGTTTGCTGGCGCTGAATATAAACACATGGTGATGGATATTGTTGCTTTTTGGACAGCATTAGGGAATAATAAAGATACACCAGGAGTTGTTTATTTATGGAATGGAAATACAATGAAATTCTACAATGGCACAGAAGGAAAAGATAAGTTTAATAAAGCTGAACTTAAAAAATTGGTTAAGAAGGAAAGCTATTAAATCGAAAAGCATTACTTTAGTGAATGCGTAAAAAAATCCTTGCAGCCAATTGGAAAATGAATTTGCTTCACGATCAGGCAATTCAATTAATTAACGAATTTAACCGTGAAGTTGAATTAACTAATCCAACAATTGAAGTGGTAGTTTTTAGCCCTTCGCTTTACCTTCATGAACTTTCTCAACAAACAAAATTCAAAATTGGAGCACAAAATTTTTACTTTGAGAAAAGTGGTGCGTTTACTGGTGAATTAAGTATTTCACAAGTTAAAAGTTGTGGAGCTGACTCCTTGCTGATTGGACATAGTGAAAGAAGACAAATTTTCGGTGAATCAGATGAACTATTGAAAAGTAAAGTCAATGCTGCCGTTGAATCAAATATGAATTTTATCTTTTGTTGTGGCGAAGCATTGGAAACACGTGACGCAGAAAAACACATTGAATTCGTTGTCAATCAATTACAAACTTCTTTGTTTCATTTAGATGAAAAGCAAATTTCATCCTGTGCCATTGCTTATGAACCAATCTGGGCTATAGGTACGGGGAGAACTGCATCAACTGAGCAAGCTGAACAAATGCATGCAGCTATTCGCGAATCCTTAATTTATGTTTACGGTGAAGAGATTGCAAATCAAGTTTCTATATTATATGGTGGTAGCTGTAATTCAAAAAACGCAGCGGAGTTATTCGCTTGTCCAAATGTTGACGGAGGACTAATAGGTGGTGCTTCCTTACAAAGCGAAACGTTTAACCAAATAGCAAAAGCACTTATATGAGCGATTATTACGAATATATTTTAGTTCCAAGTCCTTTTGAACCTTGGAACGAAATTCTAACGGCTTATCTGGCTGATATAGGTTTTGAAAGTTTCGTGGATGAAGAGCCTGTTTTGAAAGCTTATATTCCAGAGGAATTAAGAAATGAGGAGCTAATAAATCAACTTTTGTTTACTACTTTGCATAATAAAGGCTTAACAAATCTAAAAGTTTCCAGTAATTCTATCGAGCAACAAAACTGGAATGCCGTTTGGGAATCCCAATTTGAGCCTGTTTTTGTTAATGAGCAATTATTGATTAAAGCACCTTTTCACACAAATATTGACTTTAATGGTATGATTGTTGAAATTGAACCTAAAATGTCTTTTGGAACGGGACACCATCAAACTACATTTTTAATGTGTGAAGAAATGATGGCGATGAAATTGAAAGATTTAGCGATTTTGGATATGGGTGCTGGAACGGGTGTTCTGTCAATTCTAGCAGAAAAAATCGGAGCATCTTATGTTGAAGCAGTTGAAATTGAATCTTGGTCCGCTGAAAATTGTGCAGAAAATGCAATTAGAAATAATTGTACGAAGGTTGTTTCTTTATTTGGTGATTTTGATGTTGTAACGAATAATCAATTTGACGTCATTCTTGCGAACATAAATAAAAATGTACTAAAGTCTCATTTGTCTTTTTATGCTACAAAACTTAAAAACAAAGGCGAGTTGTTATTGAGTGGATTTTTCACAACGGATAACGATGAATTAATTCTAGCAGCTAAAGAAGTTGGATTGATGTTTGTCAAAAGCAAAAACAAAGACAATTGGTCAATGTTGAAATTTATAAAGAATTAAACTATGAAATCAGTTATCCTACTACTTAGTATTTTTGCTATATTTTATTGCAATCAGATCAGTGCACAAGGTTTTACAAAAGAACGTGAAAAATTTATTAAAGAATGGCAGAAACTTGTTTCTGAGCCTGATGCAGTTTTCTTCTGCAAAGAAGTAATGTCTAAAATGTTAAAAGGTACAACGATAGATGATGGTCAATTTGCCAAAATCGTTGATAATTGTAATGCACTTCAAGGAAAAGAAGTTTCAGTTTATCCAGAATTATACCATTATTTAGCTGCTTCACTTTACCAAATTGAAAACAAATTTCCGTCCGTTTTTAATACTGAGTGGTATTCAATTTTAACAGGCTTACAAGCAAAAGATCCAGCGAAATTCACAGAGTTTTTGGATTTTTCTTACGATTTATTTAAATACCAAGCATTTTACAAAGAAGATGGTTTCAGATGGTTTTTTGAGAAAGGAAACATGATATGGAATAATGATAAGAGACTGACAATCAAATGTCAAGAAGGGAACTTGGTTTGTCGGGTTTACGATGGAAAACGAATAGCAGATAGCTCTATTGTCTATCGAACCTCTGGTGTATTAGATGTTTTCGGACAAAAATGGGAAGGAAAAGCTGGAGTTATCGATTGGCAAAAAGTGAAATTTGACAAAGAAAAAACCTACGCGAAAATTAGAGGCTATCGTTGTGATTTGAAATCTGCGCAAATTAAAGTAGATACAGTTGAATTGACAACACCGTATTTTACAACTCCTATTCTTGGCAAGCTAGCTGATAAAACGATTTTGGAAATGAACGAAGGCGAAAGATCACCTCAATTTGTCTCTTTTGAAAAACGTCTAAAAATCCCTGATTTACGAGAAAATTTAGATTACGATGGTGGATTTACACTCGAAGGAGCTGATTTTATAGGTAAAGGAACAGAGGAGAAACCTGCCAAAATCATACTAAAAAGAGATAATAAACGATTAATTGAAGTTGCGTCTGTTGATTTTCAAATGGATCAAGCAAAAATTATCGCACGGAAATCATCTGTCAAATTATTTTATTCAAATGGCGATTCCTTATACATTAAAGAAGCATTTCTTTTCTTGGATGAAAACAAAAAAGAATTAAGTGTAACAGCAGCAAAAAAAGGATATGATATTGTGCCTTTTGAAGATTATTATTTTAATGTTTTCGTTAATGCACCAGTTTTTGTCTATAAGCTAAATACTCCTTTGGCTTATTTTACTTACGAAATTGCCACATCTCAAGAGCAAAAAGTTGCAAGTATTGTTTCACAAAATTATTATGATCAAGCTGTTTATCAAAAGTTCAAAGGAATGGGAAATGCTCATCCATTTAATACAATTGCCAATAAATGTGAGTCAACTAAGAAGTATGATTTTACTGAAGGGGATTTGGCAACGATGATGAATAAAACAATAACGCAAGCAAAACCTGAATTAGTTGATTTAGCAGCAGCGGGTTTTTTAACTTATAACTCTGTAAATAACCTTATTCATGTTGAAAAGAAGTTAATTAACTACGCAAAATCTGGAACTGGAGAGATGGATTTTGATAACATTGGGGTTGTTTCCGATTTAAGACCACTGAAAAATACTTATTCTGAGCAAGAAATTGCAAACGATCCATATCTCCAAGAAATGAAAGAAGATTTTGAGAGAAAAACAACTAAACGTGAACGTATTATAGCTTATGCTTTAATTGACATTGACAAAAGAACAATGCGTGTAAATGAAGTAGATGAGGTTCAAATTTCAATTGCGCAAAAAACAAATTTGTATCCAGATTCAAGCTTCATTATTTTAGAAAAAGATAGAAATATTCGTTTTTCAGGATGGTTAGCTGCTGGAAAATTGGAAGTTCATTCCTTTGATGCGGTCTTTGATTACAAAGAGTTTAAAGTTTCTATACCTTCATCGGATTATGCATTCTTTCGGGTAAAACCTTTACGTAAAGAAGACGGAGTAGATTTAATTTCAATGGTAAGTGCATTGAGTTTTTTGAAGGGAGAAATTCAAATTGATAACAAAGATACTAAATCTGGAAAAATAGGAAAAAATGCTGAATTTCCACTTTTGAACTCAACACAGGAAACGAAAGTTTTTTATAACGCAAAAGATGTTTTGAAAGGTGCTTATGATAGCACACGTTTTTATTATACAGTTCAACCATTTACTTTAGATAGCTTGGATAATTTTATTGAAAAGTCTTTTAGTTTAGTTGGTGAGTTAAATTCAGGTGGAATTTTCCCAAAAATCAAAGAGAACTTAAAAATCATGAATGATTATTCGTTTGGTTTTTCAACTCAAGCTCCACCAGGTGGATATAGTTTTTATGGAACCGAGAGTAAGTATGAAAATAAAATTGTTTTGTCAAATAACGGCTTACAAGGTTCCGGAACAATTAATTTCTTGCATTCAACTTCAGTTTCAAATAAGTTAACATTCTTGCCTGATTCAGCAATTGGTATTGCCAAATTTACAAATAAAGAGATTTCTTCTGGGGTTCTCTATCCGAGTGTCGTTTCTGAATCAGCATTTATTAATTATCAGCCGCGAAAAGAAATGTTGTTAGCTTCTTCTTTTAGAGAAGTTCCTTTAACAATGTTTAATGGTGAAACAGATTTAACGGGGACAGTTTCTATAGATAAAAAAGGAATGATTGGAAGTGGTTCGCTAAAGTTTAAGGAGGCAATTATGAAATCTAGCTTGTTTAATTTTACACACGATAATATAAATTCTCTAAATACTTCTTTTAATTTATTGAACAGATATGCTAAAATAGGGGAAGATCCTCTTGCTATTAAAGCCGAAAAACTTCAAGCTGATATCTCTTTTAAAGAAAGAAAAGGCATTTTTAATTCATCAAGCTCTAAATCAATTAATTTTCCAGCAAATTTATATTACTGTGAAATGGATAAACTAGTATGGTTGATGGACGGTGAATCAATTGAGTTTGAGAAAAATAAAGTAGGAGAATCTAATTTTGAGTCAAATGCCGGTCTTGTAAAAGATAATTTCTTCTCGCTTGTCAACACCCAAGATTCACTTCGGTTTAAATCATTAAGTGCAAAATATGATTTAAAAACACAAACCATTTCTTGTAGTAAAGTGGATTTCGTTAAGTCAGGAGATGCGTTACTATATCCTGATAGTATGAAAGTTAACATCAGAAAAGCGGGGATTATGGATCCGTTTTCCAATGCGGTAATTATTGCAAATGCAGTTACGAAATATCACCGATTTGAAGATGCGAATGTGCAAATTACTTCAAGCAAATTATTTAACGGAAATGCTAAATATTTGTATTATGATCGGGATAGTGTTTTGACGAAAGTCCAATTATCAAACATTAAATCAAACGGAAAATATACAATCGGAATTGGGGAAATTTCTGAAGCAAGTAAATTTAAATTAAGTAACGAATTTGATTATTTCGGGAAAATTAATGTGATTTCAAAATTGCAAGGTGTAGTTTTAGACGGACAAGCACGATTGGATCACAAATGTAAATATGAAAAATCTTGGATGTCATTCCAAGACACAATTATAGCTAAAAACATCCAAATTCCAATTGCAGAAAATCCTGTTAATGCTAGAGGGGGAAAATTATCAAATGGTTTCCTTTGGAGAGATACTGAAAGAGCAGATAGTTTAAGAATTTATCCTTCATTTATGTCGAAGCAAGAAGGTGAATTAGATATCAGATTATTTAATTCATCTGGCTATATACAATTCAATGACAAAGCAAATGAATTTCAAATTGCTAGCAAAGATCGTTTGGACAAAAAAGATTCTTTAACGAATATCCTTAAATTGCATCTTGGAACTTGTTCTGTTGGTGGAGAAGGAGATATAACACTTGGAATTAATTTGGGAGAAATGAAAACTGATTTATACGGTAAAATCGATTATGACCCAACTGAAAAGAAAACGACCATTGTAGCAAATGCTAAGGTGGATTTCACAATTTCAAAAGAAGTTATTGAAGGTTTAGCCAATAAGTTGAAAGTTGTTGAAGAATTTCCAGAGCTAGATTTGAAAAACCCAAAGTATAATGTAAGAAACACACTTACTCATTGGTCTTCTAAAAAAACAATGGAAGATGTAATGCGAGATTTTGATGAGGAACGTTTGAAAAAAATGCCATCCACATTAGAAAATACATTTATTCTGACAGGTCTAGTTCTTGAATCCTATGGTTCTTCAAATGTAGGTGGTAGAAAAAGTGAGAAGGGTCTTATTTCTAAAGAATCAAAAATTGGTGTGATGGGAATGAATGGAAATGCGGTCATGAAAGAAGTTGATTTTGATATGTTTTTTTTGCAAACGTTTACTAAAGAATCTGGTCAAGGTTTTTCATGGAATCTAACATTACCGGAAGAAAGAAAGTATTTTGTAAATTATTCAATGGATAAAAAAGTGGGCTCTTTGATGTTTTACACGAATGACGATATTTTCAATAAATCAATCATTGAAATTAAACCCGATAAACGTAAATCGAAAAACTTTACCTTTGACATAGCAGAAGACGCGATTGGAAGTGCTCTTTATGCGAAATTTAAAGGGTATTTTTTATATAGATAAAGCATGCTAATTTTCACAAACGTAATAATTGCCTATTTAATTGGTTCGATTCCAACAGCATTTTGGATCGGGAAATATTTTAATGGAATCGATATTCGTGAGCATGGAAGCAAAAATGCTGGAGCAACAAACACTTTTCGCGTTTTAGGTAAAAAATCAGGTTGGTTTGTACTTATGGTTGATATTTTAAAAGGTGTTGCCGCGGCTACATTACCCTATTGGTTTCAAAGTCAGCTAATTGGTTTCAAAGATGAGTTGCTGATTATGCAATTAAGTGCTTCCTTCAGTGCTGTTTTTGGACATGTTTTTCCAATATTTGCCGGTTTCAGAGGAGGAAAAGGTGTAGCAACATCTTTAGGAATTGTAATTGGTCTTAATCCTTTGGCAGCCGCAATATGTCTTGTTGTCTTTTTGTCGGTTTTCATAACTTCTAAATACGTTTCTTTAGGCGCAATTACTGCTGCTTTAATTTTTCCAATAGTTAGTTATTTCGTTCTAAAAAACGATATCCGTATTATGATTATTTTCACGATTATTCTCTCTTTTTTAGTCATTATTGCGCATCGAAAAAATATCTACCGATTACTCAAAGGAGAGGAAAGTAAAATGAACCTTTTGAGAAAGAAAGCGTAATAATCTAAGTTCAAATAGAATTAATTGTACGTTTTGTCAACTAAATTCCGCGTTTTGCGATTATTCTTGTTATTCCTTGCCTTGAATTGTATTATTGATATTCAGGGGCAAAAGGAGATTGATCAAAAAAAACTTGAAAATTTCTTTCAGAACCAACAATATTCATTAGCAATTAATGATTACCGTCAACTTTTGGCTCAAAATCAAAAGAACATGGAATTCAATTTTAAGTATGCAACTTGTCTTTTTCACACAGATGATATAAAACTTTCAACACGCTATTTTGATTTGGTATTGGCTCAATCTGAAGTACCAGCAGACGCTTATTTTTATCGTGCAAAAATTTATCAGCATCAATACAATTTCAACAAAGCCATTCAACTTTTTACAAAGTACCTAGAATTAAAACCTAAGAAGGAACAAAACTTAGATGCGCAAACTGAAATTAATTTTTGCAAACAAGCGAAAAGTGCGATTGGTCAACCATCCTCATTAAAAATCCTAGCTCGAACTGCTTCTCCAGTAATTGAATTTCAGAAGCATTATACTCATATTTTTACGACCAAAAAATATGAGTTTTATTCCATAGATGATGTTTTTGAAAAGCAAAACCTTAAGCAAAATTACAAGCCAAGTTATGCTTTTTTGCGTGGGATGCGTTATCGCATTTTTGCAACTTACAATGATAATTCGGAAAGCGCAAAGGATTTATTCATTCAGAAAAAGGATGAAAAAGGGGTGTGGGGTAAACCAATTCGATTATGTCCAGAAATAAACTCGACTTTTGATGAAGATTATCCATTTTATGATGATGTTGATGGCTATTTGTATTTCAGTTCTAAAGGTCATAATTCAATTGGTGGTTACGATTTATTTAAAGTAAAATTTAACTTAGAGGAGAATACTTGCGCTGAATTAGAGAATTTAGGCTTTCCTTATTCTTCTCCGAATGATGATTATTTGTTTGTTCCAGATTACGGAACACCAAATGCTTTATTTGCAACCAATAGAAATGGAAATCCAGCAAAGATCGAAATCGTTAAAGTTGAAAAGAATCAAAAAAAGATAGAAATGCTTATTGTTAAAGGTGTTTTCTCTGACTTGATAGATTCGCAAAATACAGATATAGAAATCACTGTTAAACACAAAGAAACAGGTGAGACTTTTGGACCAATTTACACAAGTAAAGAAGGAAAATACATAATCTGTTTACCAAAAGATGGTGTTTATATCTTTCAGTCAAAAGTAACAGGTTCGTTAACCGTTTTTAATGACGAAATTCAAATTACAGTTCCACCAAAAGGGAAGCAGGTTTCACAAGAGATTAAATATGAAATGATTAATTCCAAAGAAGAATTGACGATCGTCTCAAAAATAATCGATGAAGTTTCTGATGAAGATATGGAATTATTCATGTTTGCACAAGTTGGTAAGTTAGAGGTTAATGCTCAAACATTACAACAGCAAGGAATAACAGCTTCTACAAACAATCAAGAAAATAACGAGGGAGTTAAAACTGAAGTAAAAGAAAATCCGCTAATTGAAAAATTATTGGATAAGGAAATTGATATTGAAAATCAACTAAAAAACCAGATTATTGTTCAGCGATTAATCGAAAATAACGAAACTTTAATTGAGGAAAAGCAAAAGGAAATAGAAGCATTACTTATAACTCAAAGTCAACAAACTTCTATTGAAGCTAAAAAGAAAACCTTAGAAGAAATAATATCTAAGGAACAAGAATTCAATCAAATTGTGAAGGAAACAATCATTTTGAAAGATTTAGAATTGAGCGAAAGGGTAATTGTGGAAAGCAGAGAACTATTAACACAACTTATTAATTTAAATAAATCTTTAGCTGAAGAACAATTTAAGGGGGATAATAAAAAAATAAATGATTTAATAACATCTAATCAAGTATTGCTAAACGCTGCTACAGAAAACAAAGCTTCAACGATTGAAGAAATTATCAAAACAAAATCAACTAACATTGCTACAAATAAAGCAGAAAGTGATGAGCAATTCAAGGAATACCAACTTAAAGAACAAAAATTACTGAAAGAAATTGAAGATTTAAAACTATCAAAACAAGGTAAATCCAAGAATCAAATTGAAGAAATTGATGTAACGATTAATCAAAAAGAAAAAAATCTTAAAACCATTCGTCAAGTAAAAGAAAACACAAAGTTTATGTTGGATGAGTTGATAATTAAAGATTTAGCTTATTTTGAAAATGGACAACTTGTTGAAACCTTAAATACTAAATCTGGGCAAGTTTCAAACGAAGATTTACAGAAACCTAGTTCAATTTATGATGAAAAGTTCAATAATTCAACTTTAGTTGATTTATTAGTATCGAACAAAAAATTAATCGAAGTAGAAATTAAGGAAGTAACTGATTTAGAAAAGGTTAATAATATTCCAACTTCAGAACTAGTTGATGATTTAGCTAAAATTCAAGAGAACTATAAAATTGACTTAACAAAGCTTGAAGGAGATTTAAAACCATCAGAAGTTATTGATGAAAAAATTATCATTGAAGAACGTTTGATTGTTAATTTAAGTCAATTGCTATTTAAAGAGACAAAAGAAGAACAAAAAGAGAAAATTAATGAGTTGATTCAATTGAGCAATGCTCGTTTGGAAACGCTGAAACAAGAAAAAGAAACTTTAACTAGAACATCGAAAGAGGTAGAATCTAATCCAGAGAATACTAAAGTAACAACTAACGAATTAGC
>CALPMC020000009.1 GCA_943324565.2 Chitinophaga pinensis
AAATGTAATCGACAGCTTTTTTCGTCAGGAAAGTCAGCTAAAAAGGTTATAATTTTCATATTCAGTGATTTATTGACAAATATATACTCGACTTGACGTAATCTATTTACGTTCTTAGTATTTACTGGTACGATTGCGGACACTCAAATTAATTTATAGATTTTTAGTAAATCCAAAGAATTATAAGCGGAGAAAATGTTAAATAATCTTATTTTGGAAATTGAAATTTTAACAAAAAGATGGAAACAGTTAAATAAATGCAATTACCAAATGAGAGAAATACAAAACCATTATTTCAAGTTAAGCAAACCAATTCGTTGTTGATAAACGACTTAGAGGAGATGGAACTGATTTAGGTATTTCACTAGTTGAATTACTTGCAGACGCTTTAGCTTCATGTACTTTTTATCCCTAGTAAATGCTTGTCATATACACAAAACGCTAAGTGGAATAATTGCTATGGAAACAAAATTGATTTAACTTTTTAGTTATCTCAATTGACATTTGTAAAGTTCATTAAGTAATTTTATTTTTTTTAGCAAGGTTTAAAAAATCTTAAATTCAGTCAAAATAAGCTTTTCAAAAAAAACCTTTTATCTTTGATAGAATTTCAATTTAAAACACGTGAATTTAGCAATTAATTGGTCCGTTGATTCTGAAATAATCGATGGCTTTCGTACACCAAATCTTTACGGACTTCTTTTCGTTTCTGGTTTAGTTATAGGTTATTTTGTAGTTAAAAGAATGTTCAAAAGAGAGAATATTTCCAATGAAATTTTAGATAAATTAGTAATGTATGTAGTACTTGCAACGATTATTGGTGCTCGATTAGGACATGTATTATTTTACGGACCTTACTACGATACAGTTGTAAACGGACAAATTATTGAACGAGGTTATTTTTCTCATCCTGAAGATATCGTTAAGGTATGGGAAGGTGGATTAGCTAGTCATGGAGCAGCTATTGCTATTCTAATTTCGCTTTATTTATTTTCGAGAAATGTTGCTAAAAAACCGTTTTTATGGATCTTAGATCGTATTTCTGCACCAATAGCAATTGGAGGAACTTTCATCCGTCTTGGAAATTTAGTAAATCACGAAATGGTGGGAGATATAACAACCGTTCCTTGGGGATTTCGTTTTAGAAATCATGATTTTAACTTATGGAATGGAACATGGAATTCAATTCCTGTAAGACATCCAGCACAATTATATGAGGCAATTTGTTATTTTATTTCTTTCTTGATTTTACTTTTTCTTTATTGGAAAAAAGATCTTTGGCAAAAACCTGGATTTATATTCGGATGGTTTTTAATTTTCATTTTTGGCTTTAGATTCATTATTGAATTTGTGAAATTAGGACAAACAGCTCGGGATTCTGTATATGTTATAAATACAGGTCAGATGTTAAGTATTCCTTTTGTTTTAGTAGGTATTTACTTGATTTTTAGAGCTAATCAACTTAAAACATTTGTAAGTGAAAAGTAGAATTTTAACCCTTTCGATCATTGCTTTTGCTATTTTTTCATGCGAAACTGAAACTCCTAAAAAAGAAAAAGAAAAGCCAACGAAAGGCGATGTTCAAGAAACTGAATATAAACCATTTATTATCACAGGAGTTGAGCGAATAAAAATTGGTATTGGTGAAGAAAAAGAGGAATCGAGTATTGCTTACGCTTATTATAAATTGTCAAAAGAAAGTTTTAGATACGAAGAGGAAATCAATGATTATTTAGCAAAATCCATTACAACAGAAATGGAAGAGCAAAATAAACCAAAAGGTAAAATTGAACTTTCTCCAGCACATTTTAAAACAATTTTAAAAAAATTTAAGACAGAATTTGACAATTATGAAGAAAGTTTTCCTTGGAGTTATTACGACTCAACCTTTATTGATGAATCTTTTGAGAAGTTTGTACAAGTTAAAACCACCAATTATATGTTCACAGGTGGGGCTCACGGAAGTTCTTACTTGGCAAACGTATTGTTTAGCAAGGAAACAGGAGAAATCCTTAAACTCAAGGATTTCGTTTCAGATAAATCTAAATTAACCAAAATTGCAGATAAGTATTTTAGAAAAGTTGTTGAAATTGGTTCAACTGATGATTTAGAAGAAGCAGGTTTTTGGTTCACTAATGGATTTGAGCTTAATGAAAATTTCTACTTTGAAGGAAATAATATGGTATTCGTTTACAATCAATATGAAATAGGACCTTACTCAATGGGAATAATAAGTGTTGAAATTCCTTTTAGAGAAATTAATTCTATTTTAAAAATGGATTTAAACCGAACAAAATAAAAGACTCAGTCTCAACGTGACGTTTGGTTAAATATTTTAAATTGATTGTTATATTTGTCAACTGAAAAAGAAAAAGAGCTATGGCAGAAAAAAAAGCTTCTACAAGCAAAAAAATGAGTAAAACAACGACATCTAATCCAACGAAATTTCCAAAAGAAGTTTATATAAAATGGTACAAAGACATGTTACTGATTCGAAAGTTTGAGGAAAAAACAGGTCAATTATACATTCAACAAAAATTTGGTGGATTTTGTCATTTATACATAGGACAAGAAGCAATCGTTGCAGGAACAGCGAGCGCTTGTCGACCTACTGATAAACACATGACTGCTTATCGTGATCACGCACATCCAATTGCTTTGGGTACTGACCCTCGCGTTTTAATGGCTGAATTATTTGGTCGTTCAACGGGATGTTCGAAAGGAAAAGGTGGTTCTATGCATTTCTTCGATAAGGAGAAAAATTTTATGGGTGGACACGGAATTGTGGGTGCTCAAATAGCAATGGGAGCTGGTGTAGCATTCGCAGAAAAATACATGGGAACAGAAAATATTGCTGTTGTTTCAATGGGTGATGGCGCTGTTCGTCAGGGTGCTCTTCATGAAACCTTCAACATGGCTATGATATGGAAATTACCAGTTGTTTTTATCATAGAAAACAATAATTATGCGATGGGAACTTCTGTTGAGCGCACAACAAATGTTACCGACCTTTCTAAAATTGGTTTGTCGTACGAAATGCCTTCAAAAATCGTAAATGGAATGCGTCCTGAAGATGTGCATGATGCAATTTTTGAAGCTGCAGAAAGAGGTAGAAGAGGGGATGGACCAACTTTATTGGATATTCGTACTTACCGTTACAAAGGTCACTCGATGTCAGATCCACAAAAATATAGAACTAAAGAAGAAGTGAGTGATTGGATGGAACAAGATCCGATTGAGCATTGTTTACAAGTGATTAAAGAAAATAAATGGTTATCTGAAAAAGAAATCGAAGACATTAGTACTTGGGTTAAAAAAGAAGTGGATGAATCTGTCGAATTTGCAGAAAATTCTCCTTATCCCGAAGCACATGAACTTTACGAAGACGTTTATGTTCAAACAGATTATCCTTATATTAAAGAATACTAAAAAGAAAAAAATATGGCTGAAGTAGTTTACATGCCGAAATTGAGCGACACAATGGTTGAAGGGGTTGTCGCTTCTTGGAATAAAAAAGTTGGAGACACTGTAAAAGAAGGTGAAATTCTTGCTGAAATCGAAACAGATAAAGCAACCATGGAATTTGAATCATTTTTTGATGGGGTATTATTACACATTGGTGTTGAAACGGGAAAATCAGCTCCTGTAAATTCGATTCTAGCAATTATAGGTCAAGCAGGTGAAGATATTTCTGCATTACTTGTTGATGTACCGCTTGCTGCTCCAGTTGTTGCAACTCCAGTTGCGGATGCTCCAAAAGCTGCTAATGTTCCAAACCCAAATCCAGCGCCAATAGCTGAAAATCCTATTCTACAAGTTGAAGCACCTAAAGCTACCCCTTTAGCAAATAACACAAATGGACGTGTTTTTGCATCTCCATTAGCGAAGAAAATTGCTGAAGAAAAAGGAATTGATATTAATGCAGTTGGTGGAACAGGAGAAGGTGGACGAATCGTAAAACGTGATGTAGATCATTACACGCCTTACACACCAGCTGACAAAGCGCCTCTTTCAAATTATGCAGTTACAGGAGTTGAATCATATATTGATGAGCCTATAAGTCAAATGCGTAAAACAATTGCAAGAAGATTGGCTGAAAGTAAGTTTACAGCTCCACATTTCTATTTGACTTTAGACATCAATATGGAAAGTGCTATGAACGCACGCAAAGCTTTAAATGCGATGGAAGGTGTGAAAGTTTCTTTCAACGACATGGTGATTAAAGCGGTTGCGCATTCGTTGAAACAAAATCCAAATGTAAATAGCTCTTGGATGGGCGATTTTATTAGAAGAAATCAACATGTAAATATTGGAGTAGCGGTTGCTGTAGAAGATGGTTTATTAGTTCCAGTTGTGCGTTTTGCTGATACTAAAGGTTTACTTCAAATTTCAGCTGAGGTTAGAGAATACGCTAAAAAAGCAAAAGATAAAAAATTACAACCAAGCGATTGGGAAGGAAATACATTTACGATTTCTAATTTAGGAATGTTTGGAATTGAATCTTTCACAGCAATTGTAAACCCACCTGATAGTTGCATTTTGGCAATAGGCGGAATAAAGGAAGTTCCTGTTGTGAAAAACGGTCAAGTTGTTCCTGGAAACGTAATGAAAGTAACACTTTCTTGCGACCATAGAGTAGTTGATGGGGCAACTGGTGCAGCGTTTTTGCAATCGTTTAAACAATTTATGGAAAACCCTGTATCTATGTTATTGTAATAAATATAAATTTAATTAAGGATAAAAGACTTGTAGTGATGCAGGTCTTTTTTCTTTTGATTAAATTGAATTAATTTCATTACAGTACTAATTATTTACAAGAATGTAATTTTTTCGTATCGAATAGACATTCATTTGTGAACTTATTCAGTCTCAATTGATTTTTCTTAATGAAACTTTATAAACACTAACTATTTTTTGCCTTTCATTATCATCTGTAATTGGGTGAAATCTTGGTTAAAAATTAATTTATAAAATCCACTAAATAGGAGGGAAGTAACTATTTTCAGCATAAATAAAGAATTAAAAAAGGCTCACAATCTGAATCATGAGCCTTAAAAATAAGTATAATTTTAGTCGGTTTAATCAATCTTAACCTCAAACGGCATTCTCATTTGAATTCCGCTCATAGCTTCGATTTTTTTCAATTGTTTATAATATTCTACTAATTCTGAAGGCATTGAATTTGCTTTGATTTTTGTGTCAGCTTCTACATCATCACCTGTTTCACTTTCAATCATTTCAAAGATTTCAGACAATTTATCTTCTTTAATTAATGGATAATACAAGACTTTAGCATCTTTGATTTTTGCCAAATTCGCTGCATAAGAAATTGCATCCGTCAAACCTCCTAATTGATCCACTAAACCAATGCGAAGTGCGTCTCTACCAGTCCAAACACGGCCACGTGCTACGAAATTCACTTCTTCTTTGGTCATTTTTCTACCCTTAGAAACACGTGTTAAGAACATATCATAAATCTGATCTACTTCCATTTGTGTTGCTTCTAATTCCTCTTTTGTCAACTTGCGATTAGTGGAAAGTACCGAATGTTTATTGGTGCTAATTCTGTCAAAGCTAATTCCTAGCTTATTTTCAAACATTTTTCCAGTGTAAGGAATCATTCCAAAAACGCCGATAGAACCTGTAATTGTTGTTGGTTCTGCAAAAATTTTATGCGCTGGAGCTGCAATGTAATAACCACCTGAGGCAGCAACGTCACCCATAGAAACGATTACTTTTTTCACTTTGTTAGTTAATTCAACTTCTCTCCAAATTTCTTCACTTGCCAAAGCACTTCCTCCAGGACTATTAATTCTGAAAACAACGGTTTTGATATGTTTCGCATTTCTAACTTTTTTGAACAACTTACAAATTCCTTCCGAAGTAAGTCCTTCACCTGAGGTAGAAACATCACCCTCTGCTAAAATTACAGCGATTGCTGGTTTTTCCGCTTTTAATAAAACTTGGTCTTGGTAGAATAATTTTTTAGCGTATTTCTCAAAATTTTGAAGTTTCAAATCTTCTTCATTTTCAACCCCAACTTTTTTCATTAAATAAGTAATCATTTCGTCGCGGTATTTCAAACCATCTAATAATTTGAATTTAATCCCATCATCAGCACGTTTGATTTTTAATGAATCAGCAAGGTCGTTCAATAATTCAGGATTGATTTTACGGTCCGCAGCGATATCATTTCGCATATCTTCCCACATTGAAGTAATGTATCTTTCCATTTGAACGCGACTTGAATCACTTATGTCAGTTCTGAAAAACGGTTCAACAGCACTTTTAAAATCGTTGTTTGAACCACGAATGATTTCAACTTCGATATCTAATTTATCCAATAAGCCTTTGAAAAACATCAATTCACCACCTAAACCTGTAATTTGAAAAGTCGAAGTTGGAAAGGCGTACGATTCTTTCGCTGCCGAACTGATGTAATATTCTTTTTGAGAAATGTATTCACCAGAATTATAGGCAACTACGAATTTTCCACTTTTCTCGAAGTCGTTTATTGCATTTCTGATTTCGCGAGCAGTTGCCATTCCGCAAGAAACATCACCAATATCAATGAAAATCCCTTTGATTTTATCGTCTTTTTTTGCTTCGCTAATTCCATAAAGAATGTCTGGAAGTCCCATTGATTCGTTCACATTGAAAGAACTTGGGTCAAATTCAGATTTTCCTTTGTTTAAAATTTCTCCATCTAATTGCATATGAAGAATTGTTTTGTCTTCAATTGATAATGGCTTTGGACCAAAATCACTGAATGAACCAATAACTCCTCCAAGAATTAGGAAGAAGAATATCATTCCTACAATTCCTGCAATGAATACAGCTAAAAAGCTTGGCCAAAATATTTTCCCGAAGGTAATTTTAGGTTCCGTTGGTTTGTTTTCTGACATAATCGTGGTTTTAATTTAATAAGTTGTTAAGGTTTAGTCCTTTATTTACAAGGTTTAATTTTAAAGTGAATCTAATTTTTTGACCGTAATCAGTGAACAAATCACCAAAGTAACTCGATTGGTAAAGCGGGAAGAATACGCCAAGAGTGTTTGATAATTTCACTCCAAGACCAAGATTCACAACTGTTTGTGTTGTACCGAATAAGTCTTCAAATGCGCCAAAATCAGCAAAAGCTCCGAAGATTCCTGGTTTAAGTGGTAATTGCATATAAACATTTGCCGCTGACATCCAAGTTGTTGAACTTCCAATCGCCATATTGATATTGTTTGAATGGAAGTTTCCGAAGTTATCCATGCGATTTTGACTCCAAAGTCCAGTTGCTTCAAATCGACCGAAATTGTATTCTTCAATAAACAAATCTTGATTACCTCTTGCACCAAAAATAGAAAGTTCAAAGCTTGGATTGCCAATAAAGCTTTGTGTTTCATACACTACATTTGCTGCTCCAAAAACTCGCAATTCAACCCAACGTTCCATTTTGTTTTTAAGGTATTTATACTTGTAAGTTGCTGCTGCTGAAAGTCGTCCAAGTCGGTCAAATTTTTGATTTCCTAGAACATAGTCACCTCTTAAAGTCATATTAAATCTATGGTCAGGTAAATCAACGTTGTAGTTGTAGCGAACAAAAGCACCACCTTGTGCGACATCAACACCCATTCCACCACTTTTAAAGTTCTTTGACATTCCTTGAATAAGAATATCGTGAGATGTTGCTTTAGCTTTTCCTCTATTTCCTAGTTTTGCATACCAATATGGAGTAATTATTTGGAAGTTTCCATTATTTGGCATTCCAAATGTTTTTGCTGAAGCACCGAATTTTGAGATTTTCAAGCCTTTTTTAGGAAGAAATGTGTAACTCAATTCAGCAATTCCTGCAACTTTTGTTCTTCCAAAAGCAAACTGTGGTGCTACTAAAAATTGAAAAGGTTTAAATGGAATTCCCATATTATGAACCGCTGCACCTAACATAAAACCATCGTATTTATTACCTCCAATTGTTGGTGTCCAGAATAAATTGGTTTTTGACGCTTCGTTATCTCCAATTAAAAATTCTAATTTCAGTGGTTCAATTCTATTGATTAGTGATTTTTTTGTCCAAGAATTATTAGTTCTAACTATTTCAGGAATATGTCTTGAATCATCAATCGTAATTCGTGTATAATCTGTTGATTTTAAAACAACTTCGCCTTTTTTAGTTGGCTCTAACCATACAGTTTCCACGAGGGTTGTATCCTTGAAAGCATTCACTTCAATCGGGCCGTTTACTTGTCCAACGTTTTTAACTTTAACTGTGGTTGTATTGTTTGATTTATTTGTTTTTACACTTTTCAATTTATAGTCAATGTGGTTGGTAGTATTAATCAAATCGTCGAACAACCAAGATAAATCCTTACCAGAAGATGCTTCCATTGATTTACGCATATCCTCAGGTTGTGGATGTTTGAATTTCCACTCTTCGTAATAGGTACGCACTACTTGATTGAATTTTTCTTCTCCCAAATAGTCCATTAGGTAAAAGAAAACCAAACCAGTTTTTTGATACATAATCATTCCATAGTTGATAGGAGTGAAGTCTACTGAATGCGTTTCAATAGGTTGATCAATTCCCAACATCGCAATTGCACGGTAAGAAACATCGCCCATATCATGGTGATCTAAATCGTCAAAGTGGAACTTTCCATTGGCAACCATATCTGAAAGTCGCGTGTTATTAGGATATTTGGTTTGAATGTAGCGCATTTCGTTCAAGGTATTCATTCCTTCATCCATCCAGCCGTGTACGCGTTCGTTTGTTCCTAAAATTCCGTAAAACCAGTTGTGACCAACCTCGTGTACAATAACAACTTCTAATTCTTCTTTCGAACTAGCATTTCCAATTACAGTTACGTTTGGATATTCCATTCCGCCACCTGCACTAATTGTTCCATCGACTGCTGTAACTTGGTTGTAAGGATAATCTCCATTCCAAAGGGAATAATAATAAGTTCCATCATTAATGTATTCAATTGCGTGTTGCCAGTTAATCGTGTTATGAGGAACAAACATTGCCCAAGAAGTAACTTTTCTTTTTGACTTTGGCAATTCCACTTCGCCTTTCAAAACTGCAAATCGTTTGTCGGCAAACCACGCAAAATCGTGAACTTTTGATTGGGTGTATCGAATCGTTTTCCATTCACTTGACGATTCTGGAAATGCAGTTTTTCCACCACGTCCTTGTTTTGTCATTAAGAAATCAGCAATTTTCCCTTCGGTTGATTTAGCCAAATTGTTTAAAAACTCAACTTCAGATTGCGTTTGTAAATCACCAGTTGCACCAACTACGTAGTTTTTAGGTAAGGTAATTGAAACGTCAAATGAACCAAACTCAGAATAAAATTCTCCTTGATTCAAATAAGGAATAGCGTTCCAACCATTTTTGTCGTAAACTGCAGGTTTTGGATACCATTGTGTAATTTGGTAAGATTCATCAATGTGACCTAGACGAGAAATTTCACCAGAAGGAATTTTAACTTTAAACGGTGTTGAAATACGAACACGTTCTCCACTTTTTAGAGGTGTGTTTAAGGTTATGACACAAATATCAATGTGCGTTGGGTCGTATTCCCAGTTTAATTTTTGACCATTTGATTTAAAATCTAAAGAGTCGATTCCTCCTTTATCTTCTTCTTTTCCGAAACGAAGTTGTTTTTCTCCGTCTTTGTACTTCTGTTTTGCAAGAGCCGTATTTCCATTGCGATAAGCATTTGGCCAAAGGTGAACGTAGATTTTATCTAAGGTATTTGGTGAATTGTTGACATATTCAAATTCTTCAAAAGCAGATAAAGTATGGTTTTTATCGTTCAATTTTACTTGAATCGTGTAATTCACTTCTTGTTGCCAATAGGTTTGTCCGAACAACTGGGTTGAACAAAACAAGGCAAAAAATAGATAGATTGTATTTTTCTTCATAATAACTATTTTAACAAATGTAATTTGTAAAAGTGTCTGATTGACAATTATGTGATAGAAACAAATCTCATCGACATTAACGACACTAATAAAGGATAAATGGAAAACAAAAAAGCTGTTGATTCTGATTGAACCAACAGCTTTTGAATTAGGGTATTTAATTATCTAATCACCATTCGCTCGATTGCGATTGAATTTTCAGATTGAATTTTTACGAAATAAATTCCTGGAGTTAAAGAAGATAAGTTTACTTCAAAAGTAGCACCTGTAAATATTGAACTTTGAATTTCTTTTCCGTTAACATCTTGAATAGTTACGGTAGCGTTTGAAACAATAGTATTCATTTCAATTACAAATGTTCCATTGTTTGGGTTAGGTACAATTTTGAAAGTAGTTAATGTTAAATCTTCAACACTTAAATATCCATCAACACCATCACAGTTTTCATCAATTGAGTTGTTTAAAATTTCAGTTGCTCCTGGGTAAATTTGATTGTTGTTATCGTTACAATCTCCGTCTACCAATGAAAAACCTGCACCTGGATTTTCACAATAGATTTGACCATTTCCTGTTCCAAAACCATCATCATCAGTATCAGTAAAATAGGCAACAAATGTCAAACCATCATCAATTCCACCTGCGCAATTGTTATCAATTCCGTCACAAATTTCAGGTGAATCAGGATTGATTTGGTCGTCCGTATCATTACAATCTCCAGCAATTGTCACAAATCCAGCACCTGGATTAGTACATAAACTTTGTCCTGCACCCGTTCCAAAACCGTCTAAATCTGCATCTGTATAGTACGTAACGAATGTTAATCCATTATCAATTCCACCAACGCAGTCGTTATCAACTCCGTCACAAATTTCAGTTGCACCTGGAAATATCGCATTGTTTGAATCGTCGCAGTCAGTACTGTTAGTTACATAACCAGCACCTGGGTTTGTACAAAATAATGCTCCAGTAGTAAAATCACCATAAGTGTCGTTGTCAGCATCAACATAATACATAATTGAACCTGTAATTTGATTGTCGATATCGTTACAATCAGTGCTATCTAAAACATATCCAGTTGGTTGTGTACAAGAAACGATTGAATTGGAAGCATCACCAAATGTATCTAAATCAGCATCTAAAAACCACACTGTATTTGGATTGATTAATGAATCAGCATCATTACAATCTGTACTATTTAACACAAAGCCAACAGGAATCGAGCAAGATAATGAGTCAACATTTAAATCACCAAAACCATCATTGTCTGAATCAGCATAATAAGTTTGAGTTGGTAAAGCGATTGCGTTTCCGAAAAGAGACACGTTATCAAATCTAAAAGTAGCACCAGTTGTTCCAATTCCAGCTAAATAGAATCTGAAAGTTACGTTTGAAACAGCGTCAAATGCAGCTCCAAGAGTTACTGTATCATCTAAATTTTGATTGTTATTATTTCCTGAAATTCCAGTTCCTAAATCGGTAGCGTAATTATCTAAACTTGAACGAACATACCAAGTTGGCGTTCCGCCTGTTGCACTACATCTATGGTTGAATGCAATTCTATCCAAATCTAAACTTTGACATTCATTTGCAGTGATTGAAAACTCAGCGTATTCCGTTAAATCGATAGTTGTTGTTGTGTTCCAATCGTTGTTATTGTAAACATTTCCAGCAGCTTGACAAGCTACACCTGTTGATGAAAAAGTTCCAAATGTTGCTGTATTTGGCTGAGTTGTTACTGAAGTAGCAGTCACCGGACAAGCTGAAGGTTGTGTGAATTCATAAATTCCTAATTGTAATGGAACTAATAGAGCATCAGCACCTGAACAATCTTCATCAATATTGTTTGCAGGAATATCGGTTGCACTTGGATTGATTTGGTTGTTCGCATCATTACAATCTAAGCTGTTAACTGAATAACCTGCTGGTACTGAACAATTTGTTGTCGTGAAATTTAAATCTCCGAAACCATCATTGTCAGCATCTAAATAATAAGTAAATGTTGGAAGGTTTTCGTCGATGTTTAAATCACAGTTATTATCAACTCCGTCACAAACTTCAGTTGCATTTGGATTGATTAGGTTGTTATTGTCATTACAATCACCAGAAACTAAAGAATAGCCAGCACCTGGATTTGTAACTGATTGAATAGAAACAGAGCTTCCGAATCCATCATTGTCTAAATCTTCGTAATAAGTTGTCAACGTGAAACCTTCATCTATTACTAAGTCACAATTATTATCAAAGCCATCAAAAACTTCAGTAGCATTTGGATTGATTTGATTGTTTGCATCGTCACAATCTGTACTATTAGCTACGTAACCAACTGGTTGACCACAGTTTTGAGTTGTCATACTTAAATTTCCGAATCCATCATTATCTGAATCTAAATACCAAGTTGTAACTGAATTAACATTTGGATTCGCATCATCACAGTCCGTTGAATTAACAACATATCCAGTCGGTTGGCCACAACTTGAAATTGAAACAGCTATATTTCCAAACCCATCCTGATCAAAGTCTTGATAATACGATGATAGAGCATTTACAATTGCATTATTATCGTCACAGTCAGTTGCATTTAAAACAAAACCCGGTGGCGAAATACATCCTGTAAAAGTTGTATTTAGATTTCCATAAGTATCACCATCAAGGTCAGCATACCATGTGGTATTTGGATTTATCAATGCGTTTGCATCGTCACAATCTGAATCATTGGTAACATATCCTGTTGGAGCAACACACGATTGAATCACTGAACTAGGATTCCCGAATAAGTCTCCATCACTATCTAGAAAATAGTTAATTGGGGAAGTACAAACAGTCCAGTTCAAAGAGACGTTATCTATAGCTAATCCATGATCCGTACCTGTATGATCTATATCCAACCATCTTAACATAATAAATGAGCCATTAGGAAGCGTAAGGCTTGGAATAGCTATATTACTTAATGTACTTTGATTTGCTGTGTTATTTCCATCTAAAGGGCCAGATGTAGCCGTATTTATTGGACTTGTTGCATTTAAAACAGATACAGCTGTCCATCCTGTATTTGACCCTGGAGTTAAACTTGAAATTGTAGTTGAAGAAACTTTATACCAAAATGTAATCGTATTTGGATTTGTATTACCCCCATTTCTCCATTGCTCCAATGTGTAAGAAACATTAAGCGAATTTATTGTAAATCCTGAGGTATTTTGAAGTAAAACACCATGAGCAAAATTACCACCTGAAGTCAAATTCGCTGACCCAATAGTTCCTAATGCACGTTCTGTGGATCCTGCTGAACCAAAACTATACAACCCACCAGAAACAGAACTACCAGTACTTGAAGCGTATGTGGTACTAGTTGAAGTACGTTGAGAAAATATACTTGAAATCGTGTTATTGTCAAGCCAATTATTCACAGAACCTGTATTCAAAAGTGCGTCAAAATTTTGGGAATAAGATCCAGAGGCACTCATAGTAACTTGACTAAAACCAGTCAAACAAACAATCATTAAAATTAGAAGTAGTGCTATTTTTTTCATCTTTTATTTTTATTTTTTTTGCAAAGGTAAGTAATCAAGGTTAAAAGAATGTTTCCAAAATCAAAAAAGGCGACCAATGGCCGCCTTTGTGTATAACTTTAATCGTTGTTAATTACGCTTGTGGAGTTTCTTCCTTACGCTCAGGTCTTGGTAATAAGACTTTGCGAGAAAGTTTCCATTTTTTAGTTTTTGGATCTTTACCAACTACTTTGAAATCTAGAACATCACCTTCTTTACATACATCTTCCATTTTAGCAACTTTTTCCCAGCTAAATTCAGAAATATGAATCAAACCGTCAGTTCCAGGAAGAATTTCAACGAAACATCCGAATTCTTTAACAGATTTAACTTTTCCTGTGTAAGTTGCACCTTCGTCAACTGTTGGTGGGAAAGCGATTTGACGTACTCTACGAATTGCTTCGTTCATATCGTCACCGTTGTTAGAAAGGATTTGAACACGACCTTCACCAGTTGCCAATTCTTCAATTGTAATGGTTGTGTGTGTTTCTTTTTGCATTCCTTGAATGATTTTCCCTCCAGGTCCGATGATTGCACCAATCATTTCGTTAGGAACGTTAAATGCTTCAATTCTTGGTGTTTGTGGTTTCAACGTTTTTCTAGGTTCAGCTAAAGTATCAGTGATTTTACCTAAAATGTGTAAACGTCCTGCTCTTGCTTGCTCTAAAGCTTGTGTTAAAACTTCGTATGGTAAACCATCTACTTTAATGTCCATTTGACAAGCAGTGATTCCTTTTGCAGTTCCTGTAACTTTAAAGTCCATATCTCCTAAATGATCTTCATCACCTAAGATGTCTGAAAGAATTGCAAATTTACCTTCGTCAGCAACTAATCCCATCGCAATACCAGAAACTGGTGCTTTGATTTGGATTCCTCCGTCCATTAATGCTAATGTTCCAGCACAAACAGTTGCCATAGAAGACGAACCATTTGATTCTAAAATATCAGAAACGATACGAATCGCGTAGGGATTATCATCTGGAAGTACATTTTTCAATGCTCTCAATGCCAAGTTTCCGTGACCAATCTCTCTTCTTGAAGTACCACGTAATGGTTTTGCTTCTCCAGTAGAGAAAGGAGGGAAGTTGTAGTGTAATAAAAATTTCTCTGTTCCTTCAAAAGTAGCACCGTCGATTAATTGCTCGTCCATTTTACCACCTAAAGTAAGTGTTGTCAATGATTGCGTTTCACCTCTAGTAAACACAGCAGAACCGTGAACCATTGGTAAATAATCAACTTCAGCCCAAATTGGACGAATCTCGTCGAAGTTACGTCCGTCAAGACGTTTGCGTTCGTTCAACATTACCCAACGAACTGCTTTTTTCTTCACTTGAGAGAAATAGGGAGAAATGAATTTTCCAACTTCAGCTAATTCTTCATCCGTAAATGCAGCTTTAACTTCCGCTTTGATTTCTTCAAATAATTCAGTTCTTTTTGCTTTGTTAGCCAAGCCCATGCGTGCAACTTCTTTACATTTTTCCATTGCTAATTCGTACACTTTCGCTTTCACTTCTTCGTTATGCGATTCGTGGCTATATTCTCTTTTTGGATTAGCAGTTGCAATTTCAGCAGCTAAATCTAATTGGAATTGACATTGTTCTTTGATGGCAACGTGAGCAATTTTGAAAACTTCCACTAATTCAGCTTCAGAAATTTCTTGCATTTCACCTTCCAACATATTGATGTCTTTTGCCGTTCCTGCGATAACGATATCAATGTCAGAAAGCGCCATTTGAGCCATTGTTGGGTTGATGATGTATTCACCGTCAACACGACCAACACGTACTTCCGACATTGGACCATTGAATGGAATGTCAGAAACTGCAATCGCTGCAGAAGCTGCAAAACCACATAATGCATCTGGATTGTTCACACCGTCGTAAGACAATAATTGAATCATTAATTGTACTTCAGCATGGTAATCGTCTGGAAATAATGGACGTAAAGCACGGTCCACTAAACGCATTACTAAAATTTCTGTCTCAGAAGGGCGCGCTTCTCTACGGAAGAATCCACCTGGGAAACGACCAACTGCTGAGTATTTCTCACGATAATCTACCGTTAATGGTAAAAAATCTACGCCATCTTTAGCGTCTTGTGCAGCAACAACTGTTGCCAATAACATGGTGTCGCCCATGCGAACCACAACGGAACCATCCGCTTGTTTAGCCAATTTGCCTGTCTCAACAGAGATTTCTTTCCCTCCTGTGATAATTGACTTTCTTGTACCTATATTCATACTTTGTTTATTTACTTGTTTACTTCGAAGTGCGATTTAATTCCCCCTTCGCCGCGGCGAAGAAGGGGGATTATGGGGGATGAGTATTATTATTTTCGTCACCCCTCTTAGTCTCCCCTCAAGGGGAGAAACCAAATCATTTCTTCGTTTTTATTTTTTAACCAATCTACTTTTAGACTGAAATAGTAATTGTTTTTATTATAGTTACTATGAAAATTATTTCTAATTTCCTCTAACTCCAATCAGGCAAACTCTCAAAAAAAAAGGACACCCGACCATAGCCGAACGTCCCCACTCTTTAAAAATTTTGCGATTGTTAAGAATTAACGACGTAGGCCTAACTCTTTAATCAACGCACGGTATTTTTCAATATCTTTTGATTTTAAATAATCTAAAAGGCTACGACGTTTACCAACTAGCAATTGAAGTGCTCTTTGTGTACCATAATCTTTACGATTTTTTTTCAAATGCTCTGTTAAATGGCTAATTCTGAATGTGAACAAAGCAACTTGTCCTTCAGTTGAACCTGTGTTTGTTTCTGAACCTCCGTGTTGAGCGAAGATTTCTTTCTTTTTAGATGAATCTAAATACATGCTAATATTCTTAAAATGATTATTATGTAGTATCCGAACCTTTCGGAATTACGGGTGCAAAGATAGTTATAGTTTTTTAGAAAACAACTGTGAGAAAATTTTATTCTGAGTTACTTGGATAAATATTACTTTTTTCTCTTAATATGATCATTTGCGTTAGGAATAATTAATACCTATTTTGGTTAAGTGTTGTAATTACTTGTAATTTAGATTAAGTTTATTCTTAAATTGTGATTTACAACTGTTCAATTTTGTAAATAGTTCGATCAGCATATTTTCTATTTCTACCCTTTTCTTCTTTTGAATTTGTTTAAGTTATTGTGAATCGGACTCCTATCGGATATCCAATGTGTTAAATAATTTTCTTTATCCAATTAAAGTACTTAAACGGTACGTATTTAAATGGCAAATCAATTAAAGTTGAGGAGCTTACAAAAGCTTTTTCATTACTGAATGCTAAAAAACTTCTATGACCATGATATCCGCCCATTCCGCTGTTTCCAACTCCTCCAAATGGCAAATGGTGATTAGCAATGTGCATCAAACCATCATTGATACAAGCGCCACCCGAACTTGTTTTTAATAAAACTTCATTTGCTGTATTAGCATTAGAATAAATGTATATGGCTAAAGGTTTTTCATTTTTATTGACAAAATCAATGCTTTCTTGAATGCTTTTAAAGGTCAAAACGGGTAGGAGTGGACCAAAAATTTCTTCTTGCATGATTGGATATTCTGCTTTTACATCATCAATAATGGTTGGTGAAATAAATTTGTCATTTTCGTCAATTTTCCCTCCAAAACGAATCGTGCCATGCTGCATTATTTTCTTTAATCTTTCAAGGGCTTTATGATTAACGATTCTCGGGTAGAACTCACTTTTTTGGCAATCTTCTCCAAACATTTTCACTAATTCAGCTTCAATCTTTGTCAATAATTTATCTTTTACAGATTCATGTACTAACAAATAATCTGGAGCAATACACGTTTGTCCTGCATTGATTGTTTTAGACCAAGCAATTCTTTTTGCTGCCACATCAATGTTTGCAGTTTCATCAACGATGCACGGACTTTTGCCTCCAAGTTCTAAAATTACTGGTGTTAAATATTCGGCAGCAGCTCGCATTACTACCTTTCCTAAGGTTGGGCTTCCAGTAAAAAAGATGATGTCAAAACGTTGTTTTAGAAGCATTTCATTCTCCTCTTTTCCACCTTGAACAATAGCAACATAATTTTCATCAAATGTTTCTATGATGATTTTATCCATTAATGCTGCAATTGCAGGTGTGTATGGCGAAGGTTTAAGAATAGTTGTACAACCTGCAGAAATTGCTCCAACTAATGGATTAAAAAGCAATTGAAAAGGATAATTCCAAGGAGCAATGATTAATGCTACACCAAGTGGTTCATATTGAATTCTACTTTTGGAAGGTAACAAATGTATGGGAGTATGTACTTTTTTTAATTGTGACCATTCTCTAATGTTAGCAAGATGATAATCAATTTCTTGATTAACTATACTTATCTCTGTCAAATAAGCCTCTTGCTCAGATTTTCTTAAATCAGCATAAAGTGCTTTAGTGATATCTGATTGGTATTTTCGGATTACTTCCTTTAACTTCTTTAATTGCGAAATTCTAAAGTCAATGTTTTTCGTTGCATGGCTAGCAAAAAAGAGCCTTTGTTTTTCTAAAATTGAATTCAATCGATTTTCAGTAAGATTTTCCACATTTATTATTTTGCTACTAATTTAATTTAAAATCGTTGAAAAAGCAGAATGAATCAAAAAATCAAAGCTTCAAATTATATTTTTTTGTATTCATTCGTAAAATTCTCAATTTCAAATTGTCAAGAATATTCGATGAATATCTACAAATAATCATTCTTAGGCTATGAATGAACATTTGACAACAAGGATATTCGTTTTTTTACGTCTTTATTGTAATTAAACAGTTGTAGAACGTTTTAATGTTAAATTACTTAAATTCTGTTTGTTATGAGACAATTAAAGATTGCAAAACAAGTTACTAATCGCGAAACGGCTTCTTTGGATAAGTATCTCCAAGAGATTGGTAGAGTTGATTTGATTAGTGCAGATGAAGAAGTGGAGTTAGCTCGAAGAATCAAAAATGGCGATCGAGTGGCATTAGAGAGATTGACAAAAGCGAACTTACGATTTGTTGTTTCTGTTTCTAAACAATATCAAAATCAAGGTTTAGCTTTACCAGATTTAATCAATGAAGGAAATTTGGGTTTAATAAAAGCTGCTGAGCGATTTGATGAAACTCGAGGATTTAAGTTCATTTCTTACGCCGTTTGGTGGATACGTCAGTCAATCCTTCAAGCTTTAGCAGAGCAAGCAAGAATCGTTCGTTTACCTTTGAATAAAATTGGAAATATCAACCGAATCAATAAAGCATTTTCTGAATTAGAACAAAAATTTGAACGTCCACCTTCTGCTGACGAATTGGCTGAATTTTTAGATTGTTCAATAGAAGAAGTAAAACAATCACTTTCGCAAACAGGAAGACACGTTTCGATGGATGCACCTTTAATTGATGGTGATGAATCTTCTTCAAGTATGTATGATGTGTTGACAACTGATTCATTACCCAATCCAGATTCTGGTTTAGTTTTAGAATCGTTGAGACGTGATATTCGTACTTCTTTAAGAACTTTGACAAGTAGAGAAAGTGAAGTGGTTTCAATGTTTTATGGACTTGAAGGAAAAATGCCAATGTCGCTTGAAGAAATTGGTTCCAAGTTCGACTTAACGCGCGAGAGAGTTCGACAAATTAAAGAAAAAGCAATTCGTAGATTGAAACATACCTCTAAAAATAGAAACTTAAAAACGTATTTAGGATAAGTCAAAGTTGGTTGGCATTACCACCACCAAAACCACAGTGCTGACCGACTTTGAATTGATTGAGAAGCTAGGAGATATTAATTTCCTAGCTTTTTTTTGTTTACTATTCAATTAAGCGAATACTCATGGCTAATTGCTAAAATCATTAAGTAATAATAAACGATTGCTTTGTTAGTTTATATGTTATGGATAAAAACATAGTTATTTAGTTTTTTGTAAAGCCTAAACTCCCCCATTTATACTTGCGTTTAAACAAGAAAAAAAGCAAGAGTAAAATCACTAAAATTCCAACAATTGTATCCCAACCAACTTGAGGCGGAGTGTTGTCTATGAAAAGTGCGTCCGTTTGAAAAACTTGCCAATTTGTTGTAATCATCAATGCAGCAAACAAATTATTGGCAGCATGATAACCGATTGAAAGTTCCATTCCGTTGTCAAAATAAGAAATCAGTCCAAGGAAAATGCCTACAGAAATATAATATACAATGATATGATAGCCAATTACTTGAATTTCTGGATTCCCGATATGAACCATTCCGAACATAATTCCAGACACTAAAATCGCAACTAAGTTATTTTTCGTCCGCAACTTAAGTCCTTGCATAATATAACCTCTGAAAAGTAATTCCTCACATGTAGTTTGAATTGGAATCAAAAGCACTGCGATAAAAAACAATGGAAGAAATTTGTTTAAATCGAACTGCCAAACAATATTGGGATTGAAATAAACTTGAATTCCTAATAAAAAGGATTGTAAAAGAACTATAACTCCAAAACTGAAAACGATTCGTTTGAAATCTATTTTTTCTCGTCCTGTGATTAGTTGAAGGAATTTTCGACCATGAATTTTTGTGGTAATGAAAAACAAAGCGATGAAAACCAATATAAAAGGAATCATTACAAGTGCAAGAAAACGATTTTTTCCAACTAAATGTATGATTTCACTTTCTGTTTCAGGAATTGTTTCGGAATGGAAATTTACACTAATGTCTATAAACAAAAAGGTGCTACCAATAATATATGCGAACACTATTAAGGTAACACCAAATATATAACGAACAGCGTCGTTCTTTCCTTCTATTGCTCCATCAATGAATTTCATTTAGGAAAACATGTCTCTCATGCGTTTGAAAAAACCTTTTCCTCTTTCTTCTGCGCTTGGACTAAAATTCTCGCTTGCTTTTAATTTTTCGAATAACTCACGTTCTTCTTTTGAAATAGTTGAAGGTGTAAAAACGTTTATATGTACAAATTGATCACCTGTTCCATAACCTTGAACACTTGGTAAACCTTTTCCTTTTAATCGTAAAACTTTTCCGCTTTGTGTTCCTGCATCGATTTTTATTTTCACTTTACCACTGATAGTTGGAACTTCAATACTTTCACCAAGAACAACATCTGCGAAATTAACAACAGCATCAAAGTGTAAATTTTCACCATCTCGTCTTAATTCCGAATGTTCAGTTTCTTCAATCACAACAATTAAGTCACCAGCAACACCATTGAACGGACCTGCATTTCCACGGCCTTGAACGCTCAATTGCATTCCTTCTTCAACTCCAGCAGGAATTTCTATTTCGATAACTTCTTCTTTGCGTTTTAAACCTTGTGCATCTGCATCAGAAGGTTTTTTATCAATCATTTTTCCAGCACCTTGACAAACGTGACAAGTTGTTTGTGTTTGCATAGCACCTAAAAATGTTTGTGCTACTCGAGTTAAACGACCAGAACCGTTACACGTTGTACACGTTTTATACGTTACACCTTCAGCATTTACAAGCTTGTTGACTTTTATTTTTTTCTTTACACCAGAAGCAATTTCTTCTAATGTAAGTTTCATTTTTACGCGTAAGTTAGTCCCGCGAACCATTCTAGATCCACCACGACTTCCACCAAAGCTTCCGCCACCACCAAAGGCACTTCCAAAAACATCACCGAATTGGGAGAAAATATCATCCATATTCATTCCACCACCACCAAAACCACTTGCACCTCCAACTCCAGCGTGTCCAAAACGATCGTATTGTGATTTTTTATCAGCATTACTCAGTACTTCATACGCTTCAGCGGCTTCTTTGAATTTTTCTTCAGCTTCTGCATCACCAGGATTTTTGTCAGGGTGATATTTTATAGCCATTTTTCGGTAAGCTTTTTTAATTTCAGCTTCGTCCGCATTTTTAGCTACACCTAGTACTTCGTAATAATCTCTTTTTTTACTCATAAAGTGCTTTCTATTATTTTATTGACCTACTACTACTTTCGCGTAACGGATCACTTTTTCACCTAAAATATATCCTTTTTCAACATCATCGATTACTTTTCCTTTTTGGTCTTCATCGGTAACGGGAACGTTTGCAATTGCTTCATGTAATTCACTATCAAATGGTTGACCTTTTGCTTCCATTTGTTTTACACCTTTACTTTCAATTGTACTTTTGAATTTGTTGAAAATTAAGTTGAATCCTTCTTTTACACTATCAATTTCAGTTGATGTAGCGTTGTTGGCAATTGCGCGATCAAAATCATCCATAATCGGCAACAAATCTTTTAATAAACCTGCATTTGCAGTGGCGATTAAATCTAAACGCTCTTTATTTGATCTTCTTCTGAAGTTTTCAAATTCGGCATACAATCTTAAAAAACGATCGTTTAATTCGTTGTACTTATCTTCAATCGTAGGCTCTTTTTTATCTTCAGATTCAGCATTGTCTACCGTAGTCTCTACGGTTGATTCCTCTTGATTTTCAATTGCCTCATTTACGTTTTCCTCGTTTTGTATATCTTTTTCTTCTGACATAATTTCAAATTTGATTTTTGCTAGACAAAGATTCTGCCATTGTTGAAATGTTGACAAGCTGTCAGAAAATCGAATGATTCGGTGTAAAAGTGGCAGTTGAGAAAGCAATTCATTGACATTTTTAATAGTTTGATTGAAACTTATTTTAATTTTGAAAAAACTAAGAGCCAACATTTCTTTTTTTACTTTTCTATTTTATAATCTATGAAATCAATTTTAGTTTTAGTACTTGTTTTTGCTTTTAATTTGTTTTCGAAAGCTGATCAATTAGCTTACATCACCAAAGAACAAGCTGACAAAGCAGTTAAATTTCTTCAAGATCAAGATGAATTAATTCTTTGGTGTGCTTGCTGTGACAACGATAAAAAACAGAAAATTACGGTGAATCAAGTGTATTCAGAATTCGTCAATTATCAACACTATTTTCAAGTAATTCTTGAAGGAAAGGACGAAAATGGAAAGAAAGTGCGCATTGAATTAGACCTTGCTTATGTACATTTCAAAAAAGGTAAAAAAGCGCAATGTGTTGGAAAAGTCTTGAAATTCGATTGCGATCCTTGCACGAAAGCTTTTAAGTGGTGAGTATTACCTTCAATTCACCTCAATAGCTCCAATATCTGGTGGATTATTTCTTGGATTACCGAAAATATCAGTAATAACAGAGCTTACAATTCCGTTTTCGTTTAGAATAGAATTAGTTTCAAAGCTGAAATCAAACTCTTGAATGTCAATGAAATTGGGATTGTTGTTCCACAAAATATTCTGATAAAAGGCATCTGTTTGAATTTCCTTCGATTTTATAAGGCAATTTTGGAAGTTAAAATTTAAGGTTACTCCAGCCAAAATCAAAGTATCCATTGCCAATTCAGTTTCTAAATTCCCTGTTAAAATACAATTGGTCATCGTTCCTTCGTTGATAGAACCGACAGTTGTTACATTCGTAACTCCATTTTCATAATAATTACTTATTCCAACCGCTGGCGAAGTTGAACTTCCATAACCCAATAAATTGCAGTGATTAAAATTAAAATCGCCTCCTTCAAGGACGAGTAGAGCGTGCGTTCCTGATTTCGAAATGATACAATTTTCAGCTTTTACTTTTGCTCCCGAGTAAATAAAAACACCATATCGCGCTTGATTTTGAATAATTGAATTCGTCAAGGTGAGCGTGTATCCCATGTTATCAGCATCTTCAGAGAACAGGTGAATTCCTGCAGTTCCATTTTTTATAATGGCATAATCAATTGTGCTAGGTTTCGCTTCTTGAAAGTAAATGCCGTAGTACTGTCCAGCAACATCATCATAATCAGCTTCTAATCGATCACCTTGAAAAACAACTTCATTCCCGAGTGTTCCTTGAATGTTTAAAGTAGATTTATATACATAAAAAAGGGCATTTTTGTGCATGTGAACTTGGGTTCCAGCTGGAATCGTTAAGGTTTTCGCAGAATCAACAGCAGCGTAGCCATAAACAACGTGCGGTTTATCATTGGGCCAAATTCCTTCGTTCAAATCTTTGTAGTGAAAATAGGCATCCTGTCCCCAAACGGCAAGTTTTACATATTGATCTACACCATTTGTTCGAAAACGAATGGAATCTTCCACTATCATTGGTAGATTTTGCGCATTTACATTTAAGGTAACCTCCACAAATACAAAAAGTGAATCTTTTCCTTCCAAATCAATATCAGTTATTTTTGTTCCTTTTATGCCATCCACATTCATTCTAAAAGGAGAACTTTCACCGCCAACGAGTTCAATTTCTTCAATATTTACCGTTCGATTTTCGTTGTTGTAGATTTTAAATTGATTTGTAGTAGAGCCAATTGTGGTAAAAACGGTATCAAATACAACCGTATCAACAGAAAAAGAAAGGTTCTTTTTGGATAAAAATTGTTTCTTGCCACAGTTTGTAAATGTTAATAGTAACAAAGAGGCCAGGAGGGAAGTGATGAAAAATCGATTTATCATATTTAAGTCAACGCACAAAGCTAAATTTTATTGATGATTTGAACTAACTTTACTTAAATTTCATAAAAAAGATATTTATTTTGAACCAAAAACAAACACAAGTGTAAACGATACAAAATAAGGAAAAAATGAAACTTAATTTACTTATTCTGATACTTTGTTCAGCTTGGTCGTGTGCAAGTCAGATTCCAGAAACAAATTCGAATACTAAGATTGTTCCCAATACAAATTTAAATTCCACAAATAATGGTTCAAGTTTTAATGCAGTGACCAACTCAAATTCAACTGAATCTTTGAATATACAAATGATGGATTCTGCTGTTCTTCAGTCAGATAAATCATTAGAAAGAAAGGAGAAATTTATTAGTGATAAAAAAGTAAAAACAACTTCAAGCGTTGGAAAAGTTCAACCATCGTCAATTAATCAAAAAGTGTCGAATCAAAAAATGCTGATTTCAACTGAGTTTACCAAGACAAAAATACAATCAAGCACGCAGAAAACACAGCGAACGCCAACCCCGGAAATGCAACAAGCATTAGATGAAAAAGTAGATGATTTGAATGAAATCGCACCCAATTCATTTGAGTATCATTTATTTAATTATTCGTCTGGAAATTATGATGTGAACAGAGAAGAATCACTGAATATTATTTACAATCAACAGCCAGGAAATATCGAAGTTCTTAAATTAACTTCTGCAAATGCAATTGTTAAAGGTGACACATTGAATGCTAAAAAATATTTGAATCAATTAGAATTTAAAAACGTAATTCAGCAAGAAACTATTAATTACACAGCTGACGTACTCAAGTCCGCAGAAGGAAATTCGACATTAATTACTCACGGATTTAACGACAGTTATGGTGCTTACCAAAATCAATTGAACAAAAATCAACAAACAGATATTGATGTTATTTCTCTCGATTTTATGCAAAGTCAGTCTTATCGCGATGTTTTAACGACCAAAGGGTATGATGTTCCTGTTCAAAAAGAAGTGAATGTGAATTATTTAAAATCATTTTGTGAATTGAATGCTGATAAAAACATTGCAATCTCAATGACTTTACCAAAAGAGTATTTACTTCCCTTGCAATCAAAATTATACACTTGTGGTTTGATTTTTGAATACAGAGAAAGCCTAAATGTTCCTGGAAGTGCAAGACTAGAAGATTTGTGGTATAACCAGTTGAATAAAAAGGTGTTAAATGTTCATCAAACGAGTTTAAGTAATGCTTATGCAGGTAATTATTTGCCGATGTTACTTTATTTGAAAAGTCACTATGAACAACAAAATGATCTAGGGAATAAGAAGAAAATAGAAATGGAAATTCAAAAAGTGAGCAATAAATCTGGAAAATCAAGTAGCTTGAAAAAGAAATATTAATGCAATTATTTAAACCGAAATATAATTTCTTAACGGATGAAGAGTTGATGAAAGCCTTGTCAAAAGGTGATCATCGTGCTTTTGATGAATTATATAAACGGTTTTATGCGCAACTTTTGGGCTATTTTAAAAATATGCTTTGGGGAGACCGAGAAAAAGCGGAGGATATGGTCCACGATATTTTTGCGAAGATTATTAAAAATCCAGATTATTTTGATACCAATCGTTCCTTTCGAACTTGGCTTTTTTCAGTGGCTAGCAATATGTGTAAAAACGAATATAAAAAACAAGCAGTGCGAAAAAACACTTCGACAGGAGTTGAGGATTATCGCTCCATTTCTTCCAGTACAAATGTGTTAGCTGAAGTTCAAGATATTCAGTTTCAACAAGCATTTGAAGAAAATCTCGCAAAAATGGATGAAAAACACAGAGAAGTTTTTGCATTGAGACATTTGGAAGGACTTTCGATGAAAGAAATTGCAGAAGTAATGGAAATCAATGAAGGAACTGTGAAATCACGTTTGTTTTACGCCACGAAGTTTTTGGCAGAGAAATTAAAAGTTTATAATCCAGTTTTAAATTATTAGAAAATGGAAGAATATCAAATAGAAATCATTCGCAATAAGTCTTTTCACGAGCTAACACAAGTTCAACGAGAAGAAATGAAAGATTGGTTTACGACAGAAGAAGATTTTTTGGATTTACAGCATTTATTAGTTGGCGTTCAATCGTATAAACAAGCAAGTGAGAAAGAACAATCTACACGCAAGAACGAACTAGATGAATTGTTTATTCAAGTTCATAGCAATAAACCTTCATTTGATTGGAAGAATTTCTTTTTTCCTGCATTTCGTCCATTTGTTTTACAACCAGGGTTTCAACTAGCATTTGGTTTACTTTTCTTATTTGGAATAGGTTATTTCGTAAACTCTAATTTTCAAACTGCAACACCAACCTTACAAGCTAAAAATCAGAAAGTAGAAAAAGAGAAAATTGAGACTCAAAAAACAGTCAAAAAAGAGGCAAACACCAATTTTGAAATCAAGGAGGAAATACAAAAATTATCAGAAGAACCAGTTTCGATTGCTTCGACAAATACGCTAGAGTCAGCTTCTGTTGAAGAAGATAGAACGCAAACTGGAAAAGAAGATTTATTGTGGGATTCCTATTCTGCACCGGCAGTAGCAGAGGAAAAAGTACTTATGGAGGCTTCAACGATTTTTTACACAAAAGATTCTGAAAAACAATTCAATTCTTATCAACCAGTTAGTGCTCAGCCAGAAATTTTAGAATTGTTGTTTACGACTTATTAGACTACTTTCCACGAAGTATAAAGTGTTCTTTCACTTGTTGTTTTCTTGGAATCAAAATCCCCATTCTAAATAAATCAATTGAAACATTGTATTTTTCAGAATTTCGTAAAATATTCCACGCTTCAAACATGTCATTACTCCAACGAATGTCATCGAGGATAAAAATAGTATCGTTGTGAGAATGGTTTTCTAGTTTTTGCATATAATCAATTGTAGCCTTTCCATCGTGATGTCCGTCTACAAAGATTAAATCATATTTTTCAGTTGAAATTTGATTTAAAAAATCACTAAAAGTGGATTCAATAAAATTGATAGTTGAAACTTTATCCTTTAGAAAATCTTTAGTGAAATTTAAGGTTTCAGGGCAAGCTTCAATAGTTGTGATAAGACTTGCTGGATTTCCTAAATGAAAATGTAAAGTTCCAATTCCAAGTGAAGTTCCAAATTCTAAAATTTGTTTAGGTTGAAAATAATTACTTAGTTGATATAGAATTTTTCCGTAATGTCCTTTGCTCGAACTTATTTTGAAAATTTGTTGAATTGAACGTTTGTTTCCAAGTTTATGAGAACCAGCACCAAAGTCTTTAATTGTAATCGTTTTTTTTTCCTTTTCTAAACATCTAAATGTTTGATTAAGAAGCGTTAAATTTGAAGCTGAAAAATTTATTTTGAATACTTTATCAACTAAATCATATACAAAAGGTGAATGAATTCCATGTCTTCCCTTTGCGTTCCATTTATATTTTATATATTCGAAAACTATATTCACGGCACAAAGAAACGCTTTTAGATTAAATTATTTATGACTCCTAATACTATTGAGCAACAAATTATTTCTCAAAGAGAGAAGGTTAGCCAACCAAATCCAAAGTTAAATTTAATTTCACCTTGTAAAATAGGTAATGGAATCCTTAAATTATCAGAGAATGAGTGGAATTATTATAATACTTCTTTTAAAGGATTAAATTGTAAAATAGGAATTTTTGTACCGGCATCAGGTTCTGGTTCACGAATGTTTGAATTTTTATTTGATTTTTTAAGTAATCCAACAAATGAGAATAGAAGTTTAGTTGAACGGTTTTTAAACCGTATTCAAAAGTTTGCTTTTTTCAGACATTTGCCTAAAGAACTGCAATTAAAACTAATAAATTTTGAAATTTCTTTGGAAGAATTCGCTACTTTTTTACTTCAAAAAGAGGGAATGGGTTTTGGTGAATTACCCAAAGGATTAATTCCTTTTCATCTTCAAGAACCTTTTGTGTTAAATCCGATTCAAGAACATATCGTTCAAGCGAATTTACTGGGGGTTAATCATCTACATTTTCATTTTACTATTCAACGAAAGTTTGAAGACTTATTCAAAAGGTCGATAACTCAAATTGAAGGTTTAACAGGTGCTAATTTTAATGTTACATATTCTGAACAAAATCAAGAAACTGATTCTTATGTTTTTGATTTAGAAGGAAATTTAATAAAAAATGAGGAGGATCAACCTTTAAAAAGACCTGCAGGTCATGGTGCATTATTACATAATTTACAAGATGTTGAAGGAGAATTGATCTTTGTTAAAAATATTGATAACGTTCAGCATTATTCAAAATCCGAACCTTCAATTAAAGTATGGAGTTCAATAGGTGCCTTACTTTTAGAATTCAAATCCGAACTTTCAAAGTTAAACGCTAACCCAGACTTTGAAAAGTTAAATGAAATAAATGAAAAGTATCAAGTTTTTTCACAATCCGAGATAGAATCAGTAAAGGGAATAGTAGAATTACAAGAACTTATAAATAGACCAATTCGTATTTGCGGAATGGTGAGAAATGAAGGTCAGCCAGGTGGGGGGCCATTTCACGTGGAAGAAAATAATATTGTTAGAAAACAAATTGTTGAAAAAGCCCAAATTTCAAACAATCCTGAACAATATAAACAGATGGTTCAAAGTACGCATTTTAACCCTGTGATGATGGTTTTAAGTACAACAAATTTGAATGGTGACAAATTAGACTTAACTGAATTTTGTGATGATTCAAAGTATTTTGTAGTTTCAAAAAAGCAAAAAGGAAAAGAAGTTCGTTTTATTGAATTACCAGGATTGTGGAATGGTTCAATGGCTTATTGGAATACTATATTCATCGAAGTTCCAAATGAAACATTTAGCCCTGTTAAAACAGTTTTGGATTTATTGAATGAATCTCACTTAGCTTAGGTCAGTTTTTAAATCTTCAAAAGGATTAAATTTTGATCCATTTTCTTAAGTTAGCTTTTTAAACAAACATTCTTACTAAATTTGGAATTAAAAATAAAAATGAACGTTCCAGTTACTGTTTATACAGAAATGACACCTAATCCGACAACGATGAAATTCGTTGCAAATAAATACCTACTTATTTCGGGTGATTCCGTTGAATTTGCTTCAAGAAAGGATGCAAAAGGTTTTTCTCCACTAGCAGAATCATTGTTTGACTTTCCATTTGTTAAAAATGTTTTCATCGCCGCAAATTTTATCACAATTACAAAAACAGACAATGTTCCATGGGATTTCATAACAATGGAATTAAGAGAGTTTATTAAAGAATGGATAGCAGCAGGAAAAGATGTTCTAATTCAAATGCCACAACCAAAAGTTGCAGAAACTGAATTAGCTGGTGAAAAAATTGAATTCAATGCTAGCGATTTTGATGACCCAATAAGAGCTTTATTGGATCAATATGTTCGACCTGCAGTAGAAAATGATGGTGGGGCCATTGATTTTCTTGGTTTTGAAGACGGTAAAGTAACTGTTCAATTAAAAGGTTCTTGTGCAGGCTGTCCCTCTTCAACTGCTACTTTAAAAGGTGGAATCGAAAATTTATTGAAAAATCACTTGCCAGAAGTGAAAGAAGTCGTTGCAATTAATGGGTAAAAGGCAATCTAAAGAAATTAGTTATAGCATTTTATTATCTTTTTTCTTTTGTACTCTCTTTTTTATTACTAAATTTAACAGAACAACATTACTAATTTTTGTTTTTCTGATATGGAAGAAGTTATCGTGAATAATACAATAAATAAAGCTCAAGTTGATTTGAAATCAGCTTTAAGGAAATATTTCGGTTTTGAAGTATTTAAAGGATTGCAAGAAAGCATAATTCAAAACTTACTTGAAGGTAGAAATTCATTTGTTATCATGCCAACCGGCGGTGGTAAATCAATGTGTTATCAACTTCCATCATTAATAATGGATGGAACAGCAATTATTGTTTCTCCTTTAATTGCCTTAATGAAAAATCAAGTTGATGCTATTCGTAATGTAAGTGAAAATGATAATATTGCACATTTTTTGAATTCATCCTTAACAAAAACTGAAATAACGCAAGTTCGTAAAGATATACAGGAAGGAAAGACCAAAATGCTTTATGTAGCACCAGAATCACTGACAAAGCAAGAAAATATAGATTTCTTAACATCGGTTGAAATTTCATTCTTTGCTATAGATGAGGCTCATTGTATTTCCGAATGGGGGCATGATTTCCGTCCTGAATATCGCAGATTAAGAGACATTTTTGAGAAAATATCAAACGTTCCTGTAATCGCATTAACTGCAACTGCGACTCCAAAAGTTCAATACGATATTCAAAAGAATTTAAATATGTTAGATGCTGACGTTTTTAAATCTTCTTTTAATCGTGATAATTTATATTATGAAATTCGTCCAAAGCGCGAAGTTGAAAAACAAATCATTAAATACATTCGAAATCATCAAGGTGAAAGTGGTATTATTTACTGTTTAAGCCGTAAAAAAGTGGAGGAAATATCTGAATTATTACAAATTAATGGAATTAATGCATTGCCTTATCACGCTGGTTTAGATGCAGCTACACGTGGAAAACATCAAGATATGTTCCTTATGGAAGAGGCAGATGTAATTGTTGCTACTATTGCTTTTGGAATGGGGATAGATAAGCCTGATGTTCGATATGTTATTCATCATGATATTCCAAAATCACTTGAAAGTTATTACCAAGAAACTGGACGTGCTGGAAGAGATGGAGGAATGGGTGAGTGTGTTGCTTTTTATAGTTATAAAGACATAGAAAAATTAGAAAAATTCTTGCAAGGTAAACCAATTACTGAACAAGAAATCGGCAGACAATTATTAAATGAGATAGTTTCTTATGCTGAAACCTCCGTATGTAGAAGAAAATTCATTCTACATTATTTTGGGGAAGTTTTTGAGGAGAAAAAATGCAACGAACAATGTGATAATTGCCGAAATCCAAGAGAAAGAACTGAGGGTCAGGAATATATTTCAATGCTTTTAGATGCTGTGAAATTGCTTGATGAAACACAAAAAGCAAAACATTATTGCGCATTTTTATCTGGTCATGTTACCTCAGATATCAAAGCTTATAAACACGATAAACTACCTACCTTCGGAATCGGACAACAAAAAGATGAACATTTTTGGAATGCTGTTATTCGTCAAGCAACTGTTGGTGGTTTATTGTTTAAAGATGTTGAAACTTTTGGTACTTTAAAGTTGTCTGAAAACGGAAAGATATTCATTAAAAAACCAGAATCATTTATGTTGATAAAACAACACGATTTTTCTAATACGGATGATGATGAATCAATCATACAAGGAGGAAAAGGTGGTGCTTTTGATGAAACTCTATATAACTTATTAGTTGATTTAAGAAAATCGATTTCCAAGCAAAATAGCATTCCTCCATTCGTGATTTTCCAGGAACCATCATTAAAAGATATGTGTTTTCAATATCCAATCACCTTAGATGAATTAACAAATATTCAAGGTGTCGGTAATGGAAAAGCTCAACGCTATGGCGAACCATTTGTAGCATTAATTGCTAACTATGTTGAGGATAATGATATCGAACGACCACAAGATTTAGTTGTAAAATCTTTGGTTAATAAATCGGTTTTAAAAGTTCAATTAATTCAAAATATCGATAGAAAATTACCATTAGAAGATATTGCAAAATCTCAAGGAAAAACGTTTGAAAATGTTCTAGATGAAATTGAATCAATTGTTAATTCCGGAACTCGCGTAAACATAAACTATTATATAAACACATTGCTCGATTCAGATAATCAGGAAGAGATTTTTGATTACTTTTCTAGTGCCGATTCAGATGATTTGATAACTGCCTATCACGAATTTGATGGTTTATATACTGAAGAAGAATTAAGACTAATGCGAATTAAGTTTATGAGTGAAGTCGCAAATTGATGTTTTTTAACTTTATTTAAATTAATATTTATTTCGTGCCTTTTTTCAATGAATCTACACTAATTTATCTTTAGTTAAGAGCCGTAACCAACCGCTTCGTTTTCTTTGAAAAGCATTCGTAATAAAATTGTTTCGGACAGTTTCCAGGTTCATACGTAATTGACAGAAGTTTCTTCATTTAAGAAACACTTTGTCAAATCGAAAGTAGTGCCTCCTCAAACTTCAAAAAAAAGTCATAGAAATTGTTAGCTATTTTTTCAGCCAATTTGATTATGAAATGATCTTTCTGAAAATTCGTTGCAAAGAGAGATTGCTGTAAATCGAGTAAAATTGTATCTGTATAGAAAATCTTCATTTAATTCTTTATTAAGTCAACGATTTTTTCGCGACCTAATTTATTTGTTAAATCTTTACTTCCTTTTGGAAAAGATTAGTTTAAATTAAAAGTTGGAAAGTGAGGTTTTCTGAACAATTTATTTATTTCAAAGAAATTAATATCAGGATGTTCGGTTACTTTTAAGACCGCTTAATACTATAATACTTTTGTGCCACGGTCTTTATCGAACAAAAAATCAACTGTTTCTGCATTACTGTAATTGACGTTTTTCAATTTGAAAAGCTCATTTGCTCAACTTATTCAAACAAAAAATCATTCAAAGAAATTATCTCTGAATGATTTAATAAATGTTGCTATAAAAAAGAAAAAAGTTACCTTTTAGTTTGAAAAATAAAACGCCATGAATTCTTGCAGTTATAAAAACAAAAAAAAGGTGTTGGTTTAACCTCTTTTCAAATTGAATTTAATTCTTCTTTTATGAAGTTAACTGTCAAAAAAAGAGTTTAATATTCGTCTTCGTTGAAGAGGAAATCCTCTCTTGACGGATAATCAGGCCAAATTTCTTCAATGCTTTCATACATGTCTCCTTCGTCTTCCAAATCTTGTAAGTTTTCAACAACTTCTAATGGTGCTCCAGTTCTGATTGCGAAATCGATTAATTCCTCTTTTGTTGCTGGCCAAGGTGCGTCCTCTAAATACGATGCTAATTCTAATGTCCAATACATATTTTATAATTTAATCTGTTCTATTTTTCGGCAAAAGTATTCTTTATTTGATATAATACAAATAAAAATCAATTACTTAACAAAAGTTTTATCAACAGTTTGCAAATTTACTACTTAAAGTTAGTCTAAATGATTGATTTTAAAGTTAATCCATTCTTGGATGCCAAGCTTGTTCCACTGCTCCTAAATCGTTGGAGATTTTACGGCCTAAAACAAACATGTAGTCACTCAATCGATTCATATAGGATAAAACCAAAGGAGCAACAAACTCTTTTTCATTTAATTCCACAATAATTCGCTCTGCTCTGCGACAAACACAGCGCGAAACGTGACAAAAGGAAACAGCTTGATGCCCACCTGGAAGAACGAAAAAGCGCATATCGGGCAATTGCTGGTCCATTTCATCCATCCAATTTTCGAGAACTTCAATATCACCTTCTTTCAAATCCGGAATTTTCATATTCGATTTTTCAGGGTCAGAAGCCAAACTTGAACCAATTGTAAACAGTCGATCTTGAATTTCAATGAGTTGTGTTTTGTATTTTGCATCAATTTCTTGATCGCGAACTAAGCCTAAAAATGAATTTAATTCATCAACTGTTCCATACGCATCAATTCGAATAGTATTTTTAGGAACACGTGTTCCACCAATTAATCCAGTTTTACCTGAATCACCTTTTTTAGTATATATTTTCATTTATATTTGATTTAATAATTCAGCAGAATCAAGTGAAGGATCGATTATAGAAATAATTTTATGAAGCACTCCATCAACTAATGCGTCAGGACAAGATGCTCCAGATGAAATAATGATTCTAACATTTTCTTTTTCTGGAATAAAACTAGTTTGACCTATAATTTTACTTGAATGAATATCAAAGGAATTAATTGTTGATTTTGAAAGAATTTCTCCTTGGTTCTTAATATAAAAAGTTGGAAATTTTTCTTCCAATAGCTCAACTAAGTGACTGGTGTTAGAACTATTATATCCACCAACAACAACGGCTAAATCTGCCTCAGTCTCTAATAATCCATAAGTTGCCGATTGATTGTCATTTGTGGCATAACACAATGTATCTCTAGTATCAGCGATATGTGATTTTATGTTTACTTCACCATACTTTTGAAGCATAATATTACGCATGTAGTCAGCGATTTCTTGTGTTTCAGTAGCAAGCATCGTTGTTTGGTTCACCACACCAATTTTTGATAAATGAAGTGTGGGATCGAATTCTGGACTCATTTTTCCTTCAAAAAAAGTTAGGAAATCTTTTGTTGATTTGGAACCCAAAATAACTTCTCCAAGGAATTTTGCTTCTTTTAAATCCTTAATAACTAATGCAGCAGAATTGCTAGAGCTATGTGAAAAAGTTGCTCTTGTTTCCTCATGTTTTGCTTTTCCATGAATGATAATCGTATGTTTGGTTTCCCCTAGTTTTTCTGATCGGTTCCAAACTTTTTCTACAAATGGACAAGTAGTATTGTAGGAATCTATATTTACACCAATTTCACGTAGTCTTTTTTCGATTTCAAGGGTTGTTCCAAAAGCGGGAATTATTACAATATCTTCAGTAGTTAAAGTTTCAAAAGGAATTAACTGGTTTCCTTCTGTATCTTGTAAAAACTGAAGTCCATAGGATTGTAAATCTATGTTAACATCTGGATTGTGAATCATTTGACTCAATAAAAAGATGCGTTTTTCGGGATTTTCTTGTATTGCTCTGTAGCTTTTTTCAATAGCATTTTCTACACCGTAGCAGAAACCAAAGTGGCGTGGAATCAAAAAAGTAACCTTACCAAAAGAAATTTCAGTTGGAGTGAAGTCTTTTTTGCGCGGATCTTCTAATCTACGTTTCGTTTTAACCTTACTAATTATAGGTGATCGATAAAATTCAGGAACTTCGAATTGCTTCATTATTTTATTTTAAACAACGCAAAAATGCACTGCTTGTTCGGAAAAAATTAAAATTTAAGAGCCACAACCAACACAATCAATGTATGTGTCCATCGGTTTAACTCCGTTTAATTTCATTTCAAGGTTGTGAATTTGGTCTTTTAAGTCCATATCCGCAAATAAATCACCGGTTAATTGTGCTTTTAACTCATTGATTTCTTCTTGAAGTGTTTGTGATTCTGTAGTCATACCTTAAAGTTTTGTTCAAAATTCCGTTTTTTTTTAATGTGCTTTAAAAAACAACAAATAAGTTTTCAAATGAGTTTTCAACCAATTAGTATAATTGCCAAATTTCCCCAATTTATTTCAAGAAAAATTCTCAATTTTAATTAATTTTTGAGTTCTAAGTTTTTGAAATCACTGTATTTAGCGAATTAGAATAGATAATTAATCATTTATTTACAATTAAGTTGACAAATAAATAGATTGTATAATAAAGTTAAAATCTTATATTCGCAAGACAAAAAACTATTAAATGTCAACATCAACGATAAATTTTTCTATACAAAAAACAAATAAATCTAAAATAAATCAAGTCGATTGGGAAAACTTACCGTTTGGTAAAGTCTTTTCAGATCACCTATTTTTGATGGAATACCGCGATGGTCAATGGCAAGAAGGAACAATAATTCCATTTGCGCCCATTCCTATGCATCCGGCAATGTCGGCCATTCATTACGGTCAGTCAATTTTTGAAGGTTTGAAAGCTTATAAAAATAAAGCAGGTGAAATCACCATTTTTAGACCAAATATGAACGCTAAACGTTTCAAAGAATCGGCTGAAAGAATGTGCATGCCTCCAGTACCTGAAGAAATTTTTGTGGAAGCAGTTCGTAAATTAGTAGAAGTTGATGCCAATTGGGTAACAGATAAAGAAGGTTGTTCACTTTATATTCGACCTTACATGTTTGCAACTGATGAGTATGTTGGAATCAAACCGTCTGACACCTACAAGTTCATGATAATCACTTCTCCTGTTGGAGCCTATTATTCTGAACCTGTTCGGATTAAAATTGAAGAACATTATACACGCGCTGCGGCAGGTGGAGTTGGAAGAGCAAAAGCAGCAGGAAATTATGGTGCTTCTCTTTATCCAGCAAAACAATGTCAAATTCAAGGTTTTCACCAACTTTTATGGACAGACGCAAAAGAGCATAAATTCATTGAAGAATCTGGCACTATGAATATAATGTTTCAAATAGGAGGCAAACTAATTACTCCAAGTGAGGATTCTGATACTATTTTAAGAGGAATTACAAAACGTTCGCTTATAGAATTAGCTGAAAGTTGGGGTATAGAAGTAGAAGAGCGCAAAGTTACTGTTGAAGAAATTGTTAATGCCGCTCGAAATGGTTCTTTAGAAGATGCTTTTGGCGTTGGAACAGCTGCAACAATTGCACAAGTTGCTGTTATAGGTTATCGAGACGAGCGCCTAGAAATGCCCGCAATTGAGACAAGAACTTTATCTAACAAAATTAAAGCACACATGGACGCTTTGAAAATGGGTGAGATAGAAGATACTTTCGGTTGGAATTTTAAAGTTTAATAGAAATCCTTTATGGATTTTACAAATAATAGCATCTAATGAATATGATGCGCCAATTAATTTTACTTTTTGTAACAATTGTCCTCAGCTCCATCAGCTGGGGACAAGTTGTTTATATCCAGTTCGTCGACACTAAATCAGGCGAAAGTATCCATAATGTCAACGTTTTAGCTAACGTTTTTGATGCCAATGCGAAAGTAAAGGATTCAATAATTTACTTATTATCTTCAGGTAAAGGAGTGGTAAGTTTTAAGTTAGAAAATGTTGCAGTAGGAACGATTATAAATCTCAATTGCTCACATCCAATTTATGAAGGATATACCAAAACATTAAAAACGAAATCGCTTACTGACACATTAAAAGTAACTCTTTTCTTACAAGCAACTAAATCTTTTCAGCTGAAAGAAGTTGTAGTAAAAGCACCTGGAATTCCAGATACCGTTTTTCGTTCAGAGCGTCTAAGTGTTGCAGATTTTGAAGTCCAGAAAAATGGTGATATTTTATTGCTTACCTATCCGAAACAATTGAGTAAAGGCAGTGAACTAGTGCTATACGATGGTCAACAAATTATTACAAGTTTTCAAGTAAATGATCAAGCAGAATCGTTAACAAGGGACTATCGAGGAAATACACATATTGTTTGCAAGGATAATGTTTTTGGGGTCTTCATAAAAGAAGATGAAATTCAGCTGGGAATGTTACCAAAACCTTATTTCATCAAGTATGTGGCACCAATTGTTGATACAATTCAAACCAAACTTTTTCTTTCCAATTTTAATAAAGATTATCCTGCCTTTGAATATTACACTTTTGACCAAATGGATTCAACTTATCGTGTTATTTTAAAAATCGAAGATGAGTTGATGATGGAATTATATCGTGCGGAATACAAATGGATGGACATCCGAACAAAAATGTGGGCGAAAAACAAAGAGTTAGAAACAGGTGTTGATGCTGAAATTTGGGTTGGAGCGAATTTTTTCACGCAATCTATTTACTACAAAGAAGTTTACGCACCGATGTTTCAACACAATGATTCCGTTTACGTTTTTAATTATCCGAAAGATCGTTTAGAAGTTTATAATAAATTCGGTGAATGCAAGGATTCAATTGCGATTTATCATCATTACAACGCAAAACAAACAGGTTGGCAAACTCAATTGATTCAAGATAAAATAACAGGTGCAGTTTATGCAATTTTTGAAAAAACAGGTACAACTTACCTTGGTTTAATAGATTTAAAAACAGGAACAATTAAAGAAAAAGTAAAACTAGGATTTCGTTATGTAGATAAAATTAGAGTGCATAACAATTTAGCTTATTACGTTTACCGACCATTTGAATCCATCCAAAAGAAATTTCTTTACAAGGAAAATTTACCATATTCTTTTAGATCAAACAAAACCACAGGTGAAACTAAAATTACTTTAAAAGATTAATTGCAATCTGCAATATACTTTGATCTTTCAATTTTACATTTTACATTTTCAATTCTCACTTCTCACTTCGTTCAATTTTTCATAGCTTTACAGAATGTTAGCAATCACGGATGTTTCAAAGTCATTTAATCGAAAATTGGCTTTAGATGCTGTTTCACTTCATGTTCAGAAAGGTGAAATTTATGGTTTATTAGGACCTAATGGAGCGGGAAAGACAACGCTTATTCGAATCATTAACCAAATTATTGAAGCTAACAAAGGAACTTTACGCTTTGATGGTAAATTGATGAGCAATGAGCATTTGCGTTTAATTGGTTACTTGCCAGAGGAACGGGGTTTATATAAATCCATGGGCGTTCTTGAACAGTTAGTTTTTTTGGCACAATTACGCGGAATGTCAAAAGAAAACGCTGTAAAAAGTGCTAATTTTTGGCTAGAGAAATTTGACATCAAAGATTGGTCAAAAAAGCGAATTGAAGAACTGTCAAAAGGAATGGCACAAAAAGTTCAATTCATCGCAGCGCTTGTTCACGAGCCTGATTTATTGATACTTGACGAACCATTAAGTGGTTTCGATCCATTGAATGTAGAATTGATTTTGAATGAATTGAAATCTTTGAAATCACAAGGAAAGACAATCATTCTATCAACACACAATATGCGAAGTGTAGAAGAAATTTGCGACCGAGCAGCATTAATTCATCATTCAAAGAAATTAGCTGAAGACAGTGTTTGGAATTTAAGAGCCGCTCAAAAAAGTGGTGAGTTTTCGATTCGCTTCAGTGGAAATATGATTGCTTTTGCTAACGCACTTTGGACTGATTTTGAATTGATTGATAAAAAAGAATTGGGCGATAATCGTTTTCTAGCAGTTGTAAAAATGCGAGGAAATAACCAAATTAATGACTTATTAAATGCCTTGATGGGACAAATAAAAATTGAAGCAGTCGAAGAAAGAATTCCAACAATGCAAGAAGTTTTTATGAATTTAATTAGTGGAAAGGAGGTCGAAAATGCGTAATAGTTGGCTAATTGCGATTCGTGAATTAAAGGAACGTTTTTCGAATGGCACTTTCTTGTGGATGATGGTTCTTGGACCTTTGTGCTTTTTACTTTTTCTGTTCTTTTTATTTAAATCTGGAGATGAAGGAAAGAAATCACTGACGGTTTTAATTGCCGATCCGGCTGGTTTAATGGATAATAAAATTGTTTCTTCGGAAGGAAAAAATGTGAATTACTATTTTATTGGTGATTACCTTGAAATTGAAGAGTTTAGAGATGGAAAAGCCTATCAAAACTTCGATGCTTTGATTGAAGTGAATGAGAAAGTCTTGATGAATAAGAAATCCTTTGTTTTTTACCGAGAAAATCCTTCAGCGGATGTTAAAATGCAACTAAAATTTCAGTTAGAAAGAAGGGTAGAGGAGGTGATGATTGAAAACTTTACGAATCTTTCGGTGGATCAATTTCGTCAGATTAAACAGCCTTTAAATGTCGATTTTCGCAATGTTTACGACCCGAAAAATGAAGCTTCCGAGCTCGAAGGTTATGTAGGTTTGGTCTTTGGATTTCTAATTGTGCTTTTTGTTTTACTTTTTGGAATGACGATTCTAAGAAGTACAACCAAAGAAAAAAGTAATCGGATTGTCGAAGTGATTTTGGCTTCTGTGAAACCGTATCAATTGATGTTGGGGAAAATTACAGGAATTGGTCTCGCAGCTTTGATTCAGATTTTTGTGTGGACTTTTTTCATAGCTATTGGTTTAATTGTTTTCCGTCAATACATTTTCCCAGATATGTTTGATCCTTCTAATTGGGAAGGAATTCAAGTTAGTGCTGAAGTTCAACAACAGTTAATGGAAACCAATTCAGCAGAGCGTTACAATCAGTTTGTGGATTTAATTTACGAACGTATCAACTTTGGTTTTATGTTCGCTCATTTCTTGTTCTTTTTTATCGCTGCTTACTACTTTTACGGTGCATTTTTCAGTACAATTGGCTCCATTGCTGGAACGGAAAGCGATGGTCAACAGTTTGTATTACCAATTGTAATTATTCTAGGATTGTCAGTTTATTTGGGCTTTTTAGCAGTGGTGGTGCCCGATGCGACAATTGTAAAATATGCGAGTTTAATTCCTTTTACTGCGCCAGTTGTGATGATGGTTAAATTAGCGCAAGGTTTACCGATTGGAAGTTATTATTTAGTGATTCTCTCGTTATTGATTTTGGTCGTTTCTACAATTGTTTTGCTTTGGTTAGCAGGAAAGATTTATAAAAATGGAATTTTACAATTCGGACATCGTGCCAAACTAAAGAATATTATTCAAGGCTTAAAATCGAAATAAATGCGAAAAGCAGTCATTGATTTAGGAACTAACACCTTTAACTTGGCTATAGCCGATGTGGAAAATAATTCAATTCAATTGTTACACGCTGAGAAAGAAGGTGTTGCAATTGGAATGGGTGGAATCAATGATAAAGTGCTTTCTGAGGATGCGATTCAACGAGCGATTGCTTGTCTAGAACGATTCAAAAATCGCTGTAATGATTTTCAAGTTGCTAAAATTGAGGCTATTGGAACTTCCGCAATTCGAGATGCTAGCAATAAGCAAACGTTTTTAAAATCCGTCAAAGATGCAACAGGAATTGAAATTGATGTTATAAATGGAATCCAAGAAGCGAATTTGATTTACCAAGGAATTGCTTACACTTACAATTTTGAATCGCCAAGTTTAATAATGGACATTGGTGGAGGAAGCACCGAATTTATTGCTGCTAATGCCAGTGGAATCAAGGATTTAATTTCGTTAAATATTGGAGTTTCGCGAATTTTTCAGCTGTTTTCATTTTCCAATCCAATGACATCGGAGGATATTTTAAACGTGGAAAATTACTTGGAGGCACACGAACACGACTTTTTTAATCGCATCAATTGTCAAACCTTAGTTGGTGCTTCGGGTAGCTTTGAAACCTTCTATGAATTGGTTCATCAAACGGCTTATCCCAAAGGGTATGATACACAAGAGCTTGATTTTAAAGAATTTGAATCAATTTTAGATTGGATAATATCAACTTCTCAAGAAGAAAGGGATTTGAACGATTTCATCATACCAATTCGCAAAAAAATGGCTCCAATTGCTGCTATTAAGACGCGTTGGGTGATCAAAAGAATGAAAGCTAATCGCATCGTAATTTCACCTTGTTCGCTGAAAGAAGGAGTTTTGCTACGAATGGATTAAAGAAATAATTACCGTAAGCTTTATTTAAAAAAGGTTTTTACATCAATTGAATGTTGAAATTTATTATGTGTTCTTCAATTTGAAGATACTAATCAACGCTGTAAGTTTCAATTATAATTCAAATTAATCTTGCTATTTTACCGCTCTATTTTTTGGTGGTCGACAAAGTTTTACCTTTTCAAATTGTAATCATTACCTTTGTAGAAATGATAACAGTCAATCATTTTAGATTTGATAGTGAAATTCCATGAAATTTAAAGATTACAACCTTTCCCAATCTATTGTTAAACAGTTAGATATAATGGGATTTAACCGTCCGACGGATATCCAATTTAGAGCAATAAAACATATTTTAGATGGGGAAGATGTAATGGCTGTAGCACAAACTGGTACAGGTAAAACTGCTGCTTTCGTAATTCCAATGCTTAACAGATTATTGGTGAAACCTCGAGGTAAATATTCTGGAATTCGTGCATTGATTTTGGTTCCAACACGTGAATTGTGTAAACAAATCTCTCAAGTGGTAGAAGAAATTGGTGCTCAAACGCATTTGAGAGTTTTAGGTTTGTATGGAGGTGTTGAGCAAGATAAACAAATCAAATCATTGAAAGATGGTTTAGATGTTTTGGTTGCCACTCCAGGACGAATGTTTGACCTTATTTCTCAGGGATTTGTGGATATTACGCAACTTGAAATGTTTATTCTTGATGAAGCAGATTTGATGCTAGATTTAGGCTTTAATAAAGATATTCAAGATGTCATTCGCAAGATTCCAAAGCAAAGACAAACCTTGTTTTTTACTGCGACGATTTCAAAAAAAATCAAATCCTTAGCTTACGACGTAGTGCGCGATGCTATTCGTATTCAAATTTCACCCCAAAATCCTGTTTCTAAGAATGTTGATCATGCAGTTTGTTTGGTAGAAATGGATGACAAACGTTTCTTCTTGGAAAATTTATTAAAAGAATATCCTGAATACAAATTCATCGTTTTTGTGCGCACGAAAGTAAGAGCTGAACGTGTGGTTGCAGCTATGGAACGAGTAGATATTAAGTCAGAAGCTTTGCACGGAGGTATTGAACAACAGGAACGTTTCGCAATTTTAGACCGATTTAGAAGTGCTGAAAATAAAGTTTTAATTACAACAGATGTTGCATGTCGTGGAATTGATATTCCAAATATGGATTATGTTGTAAATTATGACTTACCTGAAAACCCAGAAAATTATGTTCACCGTTGTGGTCGAACAGGTCGTGGAAATAATAAAGGGCAAGCGATGTCTTTTTGTAGTAAAGAAGAAGTTCCTTTTTTGGAGGCAATCGAAGTTTATACAAGTGAAGAAGTTGAACGCTACACCATTTCAGAAAGTGAGTATCAAGCAATTCTTACTGATTCAGATGTTGATTTGTTCAAAAATGGCGATTATGATTGGCAAAAGTTACTTTCAAAAAATGAAAATCCGGAGGGGTGGGATTAAGTTTGAGCTTTTAAAAATTGCAATAGAATTAATGCAAATACATTAACAATTAATTAAAGAAACATTTGATTTCTAATCTGTATCAAAAACGTACCTTTGAATCGAATTAAAGAAATCCTTTTCGGAAACATGAAGTTTGTAGTTTTTGTAATATTTATTTCTGTTTCTCAGTTCTATTTTTCCCAAATACGCTATTACGCCCAAGGTTTTGAAAATGCAACCACCACTTGTCCTGAAAATTGGACTTTTTCAGGTGGGAATCGCAACACACAACATGCTCAAACGGGAACTTATTCTGCACGTGTTGGTAGAGCAGGGGAGAGTAATACCTTGATTTTAGATCCTATAAATGTTTCGCTTCTATCTAATCCAACTTTACGTTTAAACCATTCTATTTTGGGTGGAAATGGTCCCGGAATTGATGTGCGAGAAGGTGTTATTTTTATGGTTTCATTGGATGGTGGAGCATATACATCAGTTTCAAAATTGGCAGGAAGTAATGATCACAGTTACTCTTGGACTCAAACTGGAGGTGTTGGTGTAATTTCATGTGCAGCACCAAATGATTTAACCTATCAAACACCAAACACATTAACATTTTCTATTCCAGCTGGAACAACGACCGTGTCGGTAAAAATTATTTCAATAAATATTCAAAATGGAGCAAATGCTGCGGCAAAGTGTGCAAATTTTGTGGCGATGATGACCGATCCAAATCCAATAGCTTCTAATTTTGACCGTAATGATGAAGGAATTTATATCGATGATGTTGAAGTCTGGGCGGATGGTCCTAGTGTTCAAGCTCCAATAACAGTTTGTGAAAATGATCCTTTCTCCGTTGGAATCAACAACACAAACGCTGGAATGACTTTCGCTTGGTTGGGTCCAAATGGATTTTCTTCCACAAGCCAAAGTCCAGAAGTTTCATTAGCAGCGACAACAGCAATGGCAGGAACTTATTCGAATGTTGTAACTTTTGGTTCTTGTCCCGTTGTGACTTTAAATCAACTAATTACTGTTAATCCTGCTCCGGATTTAGTAGTTTCAGGTTCAATTGTTTTTTGCGCAGGAACAACAACAACTCTTACAGCTTCAGGAGGAACAAATTATCAATGGTCGAATGGTTTAGGCTCAAATTCTTCTGTAACTATTAACACAACGGGATCTTACACGGTAACAGCTTCAGGAAGCGGGACTTGCACCAGTCAAGCAACAATAACAGTTGATGAAATTACAAGTCTAACTAATACTACAACAGTAAGTGAATGTGATACTTATACTTGGTCGGTAAATAATCAAACGTATACTCAAAGTGGGAATTATACATTCGTAAATGGCTGTATTACAGAAAATTTAGCATTAACAATAACAACAAGCACTCAAAATTCAACAACTGCAAGCGCTTGTGATTCTTATTTATGGGCTCAAAATGGAACAACCTACACAGCTTCTGGAGTTTACACAAACGTAGTTGGATGTAACACTGAAATATTAAATCTAACAATAACACCAAGTTCTACAAATACGACAGTTGTAAACGTTTGTAATTCCTATACTTGGACTCTAAATGGACAAACTTACACAGCTTCAGGAACTTATACTTTTCTTAATGGATGTGTGACAGAAGAATTAGATTTAACGATTCAAACATCTCCAATTTTAACATTTAATAATCCAACAGTTTGTCAAGGACAAGCAGCAACTTTAACAGTTTCAAGTAGTCAACCTGTAACAACTTATTTATGGAGCGGTGGACAAACAACCAATAGCATCAGCGTTTCGCCAACTATCACAACAGCTTACAATGTAGTTGGTTCTAATGAGTTTGGCTGTTCGAGTATAGGAATTGGAATGGTAAACATTACGCCAAGTCCCGTTTTGATTTATCAAGATACAAGTGTTTGTTTGGGACAATCGGTATCAATTTCAGTTTCACCGATGACTGCTGGCGGAACCTATTTATGGAACACAGGAGAAACAACTGCTTCGATTCAAATTACTCCAACACAAAATACAGCTTACACGGTTCAATATACTTTAAATGCTTGTCAATCTTCGGTTGCAACAATTAATGTGAGTATTGCTCCAACATTTGTTTTAAGTGCTAACAACGCAACTATTTGCCAAGGAAATATAGCAACAATCAATGCATCAAGTTCTTTACCTGGAGGAGTTTTTACATGGGGAAATGGTTCTACTACGTCAAGTGTTCAGTTTTCTCCACAAGCTGATACAACTGTTTCATTTACTTATGCTTTAAATGGTTGTACAAATAGCTCTTCGGCAACAATCACTGTTTTAGAATTACCGGAATTATCGTTCAACGCTTCGCAAACAGAAGGATGTGCACCATTAAACATTTCTTTTACAACGCCATTTTTAGAATCAAGTCTTTGTTCTTGGAAAATCGACGGTCAAGAAGTTAGTACCATTTGTGGTGATTTGAATTACTCCTTTAACAATCCAAATTGCTACGATATTTCTTTAACTATTTTAGGAACGAATGGCTGTTCAAACACAGTAAGTTACACGGATTTAGTTTGTGTTTATGAAAATCCAGTAGCGAATTTTTACTACAATGAATTAGCTAATTACCAAACTTCAGCGAACATTGGATTTACCAACTCAAGTGAAAACGCGTTGCAAAACTGGTGGGATTTTGGCGATGGAGGAACAGCTTCCAATGATAACCAACCAATTCATACTTATTACTTCGAAAGTTCAGCTTCATATACAGTTGAATTGATTGTAGAAAGTGAGTTTGGTTGTAAAGATTCAGTACAAAAAGAGGTGAGTTTTAAAGAAGAATTAAATGTGTATGTTCCAAATACATTTACTCCTGATGGCAGTGGTATAAACGAAATTTGGTCGCCTATTTTTTCCACTTTTGTTAACGAAATTAACTATCAATGTATTGTTTTCAATGGTTTCGGAGAACAAGTTTTTTACACCAACGATTATCATCAAGGTTGGGATGGAACTTATGAGGGAGAAAAATCTCAAGATGGAACTTATACGTATTGCATTCAATACAGCGGTTTAGATAACACAAAAACCACCACTTTAATAGGCCATATTAATTTGTTGAGATAGGAGTCTGTTTTTTTTAGATTTGTTCAAAACGTCCATTCATTTTTTATACCTTGATTTTTTCTCACAAAAAAAACTTCTAAATTAACTTGCAATATACAGCATCAAAATCGCCAATAACGAAGCAACAATTCCAAGTCCTTTTGTGAGGTTTAGTTTTTCCTTGAAGATTAAAAAACCAGTAAGTGCTGCTATACAAACAATAGAAACATTAATAATAGCAATAACTGTTGAATCTGTCCAACCAGTTTCCTCATAGGATTTTATAAGTAGGTATATTGAGAAGTAATTCGGAATTCCAAGTGCAATTCCACCCAAAACATTTTTAAAACCAAAGCGAGCTTTCTTTTGTTGCAATTGAAATAAGAAAACAACTAAACCAATAATACCTGCCATTCCAAAACCGAAAGCTGAAAACAGGGAAGGGGTAAGCACTTTTAGTTCGTTGTTTTGTACATAATTCAATACTAAATCTAAAATTCCACTACCAAAAAACAACACTAAAAGCATCCAAAGCGATTGACCTTGTTTTATACCTGAACCATTTTTTTGCCAGGAAACTAAGACAACTCCTGCAAAAGCAAATGATATTCCACCAACTTTAAGTAATGAAACCGACTCATTATAAATAAAAATCATTCCTAATACACTTGCAGCCATACTCATTTTTACTGCTACAGAAGTTATTGCAACTCCATTCCGTTGTGAACTTAGACCCATTAAAATAAACAATGAAATAAAAAGAATTGCAGCTACAATTGCATAATAGAACCAAGTAATATTATTTAAAGCAGAAGGGTTCCATTCATTTCCATAGAGTAAAATACCGCATAAAAATGCCGTAAAATAATTGAAAACAATAGCTTGAAATACATCAATTTTATAACGTTCAAAAAGTTTGAAAATCACAAAAATGCAACTTGAGCAAAGTATAGCGAAGATTAATGAAATCATCTTCGGGAATAATAATAAACCATGTCTTCACCAAAGGGATGTGAAGCAATTGGCACTCTGTTAATAATTGGAGCTTTCATTCCTTCTTCAAATCGTTTGTTACCAACAATTACGTGCGCTTCATCCCATACATTATCGATGATAAAATATTGTAAAGTGCGACTTCCTCCTTCAATAAAAACAGAAATGATATCTCTTTTATACAATTCGTCTAGAATATTTTTAGTGCTGGTTTCCTTTATTTTCACCCATTCTACATTCTCTTTTTTCTCGTTTCTGATGCGATTGAAAACAATTGTTGGAGCTTCGGGTGAGTAAATATTTACGTCACCACTAATTTGTAATTGGCTATCAATAACAATTCGAACTGGATTTTTCCCTTTATATTCACGAACCGTCAAAGATGGATTATCGTTGATAATGGTATTGCGACCTACCAAAATACTTTGTTCCTCCCCGCGCCATTTGTGAACTAATACCTTTGTTTCTGGTTGCGAAATCCAATTAACACCTTTTTCATCATCTTTGCGAATTTTATCTAAATAACCATCTAAGGTTTGTGTCCACTTCAAAATAACGTATGGTCGCTGTTTCTCATGAAATGTAAAAAAGCGTTTATTCAATTCACGACTTTCTTTATCCAAAACGCCCTCTATCACTTCAATTCCAGCTTTTTTCAATCGTTCAATTCCTTTTCCAGCAACAGCAGGATTGGTATCTCGACATGCTATAACTACCGTTTTAACATTCGATTGCACTAATAAATCTGCGCAAGGAGGAGTTTTTCCAAAATGTGAACATGGTTCTAAAGAAACATAAACAGTTGCACCAATAAGTTCGCTTTTATCTTTTACTGATTGTATGGCAACGACTTCTGCGTGTGCTTCGCCAAAAGATTTGTGATAGCCTTCCCCAATAATTAAGTTATTTGCAACAATTACGCAACCAACCATAGGATTCGGAGCAGTCAAACCTGCACCGAGTTGAGCAAGTTCGAGGCATCGTTGCATATAAAGTGAATGATTCATGGTCTAAAAGTAATTATAAGGAATTTCACCAACAAGTTTAGTAAATTTCTTCCAAATGAAATTGGTGTTTTTGTTACTGGTTTGTGTAATATAAATCTATTTTTATAACGTATCCTCAATTAAATACTATGTGAATGGGTATTGTTTTAATAAAAATGGTTCACTAAATACAATTGTCTAATTGTACACATTGGATTTAATCATACTTTTTTAATCGAAATGTATAAATATGCATATCAAAATTTTCAATCTCACATTAAAGCCTTCTATATCTCAACTGAATCAAAAAAGTACTCAAAAGAACCACAGAAATCGAACTTGTTGGCATTAAAATCGCAGCTACAAAAGGAGTGAGCGTTCCTGAAATTGCAAAACTTAAGCCGATGATATTGTAGAAAATAGAGAAAGCTAAACAGAATTTCAGAACAAACTTTGAATAAGCAACGGCTTTCAAGTATTCGGGTAATTTACTCAATTGTTTTGCATCTAAAATCGCATCCGATGAAGGTGTAAATCGGAACATATCTTCTGAAATGGCGATTCCAACTTGTGCAATTCCGATGGCTCCCGTGTCGTTTAATCCATCTCCAATCATCAGCACTTTTTTGCCTTGATTGTTTAATTTTTCTATGAAATCAAATTTATCTTGTGGTTTCTGATGAAAAAATAAATTTTCCGCCTTAAAACCAAATGCAATCAATCGTTCTTTATCGTTTTCAGTGTCGCCAGAAAGTACGTGAATGGAATAGTTATTTAGTTTTTGAAGTAATGCTGGTAGTTGTTCTCTGAATTTTGACGTAAACTCAAATTGTTGCAGTAAAGAACCATTTTTCGTGAGGTAAACCACTGAATTCGTACCTTCAATTTGTTGATTGGTGAATTTAGCATTTCCTAGTCGATAGGTTTGATTTTGAAAGGTTGCCTCAATTCCTTCTCCTTTAATTTCTTGAAAATCTGCTAATTGAATCGTTGTTTGAAATCCCATCGCCTTGTGCAAAGCTATTGAAAGCGGATGTGTCGAGTTTTTAGTCATTTCAAATAGTACAGCGCTATCTTCTTTTTCAATCGAAGGTAAATGTTCACTGATTGCATATTGATTGGGATCGGTCAAGGTTCCTGTTTTATCAAAAACGATATCCGTAATATTTCCAAGCGCTTCAACAACAGTTGTGTTTTTTAAGAAAAATCCTGTTTTACCAAAAACCCGCATAATATTTCCCAAAGTGAATGGTGCTGACAAAGCCAATGCACACGGACAAGCCACAATTAAAATAGAAACAACAACTTTGGTAATTAAGGCAGCATCTACAAAAAACCAATAACCAGCAGCGATTGTGGTGATGATAAATTGAATTATCAAGAAATAATTGGCGATTTTATCTTGGTAACGAATGAGTTTGTTTTCTTTTTGTTTGTTAAGTGTATCGTTCCAAAGTTGCGTTAAATGACTGCGGTTTGTGGTGGCTTTAACTCGCAAACGGATTCTGCTTCCAATCAATTTTCCACCGGCGTAAATTTCCATTCCTTTGGTTAATTCAACAGGAGTAGATTCACCAGTTACGAAGCTGTAATCAATTGAACATTTATCACTCAAAAGCAAGGCATCACACGGAATTATTTCTTCGTTTCTAACTAAAATTTCATCGTTGACTTCCAATTTTTCAATGGCGATAATTTCCTCAATATCATTCTTCAATCGAATTGTTGCCACCGGAAAATAAGCTGTGTAATCTCGGTCAAAAGAAAGCGAACGATACGATAAGCTTTGAAACCATTTTCCGATTAAAAGAAAGAAAATAAAACCTGCGAAACTGTCCATATATCCAGGACCTTGTTCAGTGAAAATCGCAAACGAACTTTGAAGGTAAAGAGCTACAATTCCAATCGAAATAGGCACATCTAAGTTTAAGTATTTACTTCTTAAAGCTTTGTAGGCCGTGATAAAATAATCATTGGCAGAAAAAAGTAAAACGGGCAAGGAAACAATGAAAGTTAAGTATGCTGTGAAATTTCGGAAGGTAACATTGTCATTTTCGATTCCTAAATATTCGGGTGCACTCCAAAGCATAATACTACCAAAAGCAAAACCAGCGATTCCTATTTTCAACAAAAATTTCTTGTCGATTGTTTCTTCTTTTTCCTTTTTCTGTTCGAAGTTTGGAGGATAACCAATGTGGTCAAGGAAAACGGCTAATTCAGAGAATTTTAGTTGAGTTGGGTCGAAAACAATAACCGCTTCTTTTTTCGCAAAATGAACTTGAACATTGATAAATCCTGGGTTTATTTTGTGAGCATTTTCTAGTAAATAAATACAAGAGGAGCAATGAATACTTGGCAAAGAAAGAGAAATTCGCACCATTTTATCGTTCTCAAATTGAATATAGCGTTTACGAATTTCGGGAATATCTAAAAAGTTGTATTTATCACTTCGGAAGGACGTTGGTTTAAGTCCAGGGTTTTGTTCGTAGGTATAATAATCGCCTAAATTGTTGGTGCTTAGAAGGGAATATACATTTTTACATCCAACACAACAAAATTCGTGTTCGTCTTGGAGAATAGGTTTCCCAACGATGGTATCGCCACAGTGATAACAGTTTTCGGTACTCATATCGTTTTGGAAAAAAGTTGTTGACCAATCACATTTGTAGCGAGGTCCTGATCAAAAGCCATACACGCATTACGAACATACGGTAAACCTTTTGGTAGAATTTGAACGGTTCCATTTTCAACGGTCACTAATTCATCTTCAATCATAGGTTGTAAGCGTTTGATGATTTCTGATTTAATACTTTCAGCTAATTGATTTTCGCTTAGTTGCGTTTCAAAATGACACATCAAATCCAATATATGTTTGCGAATTACTAATTCTGTTTCATTCAATAGATGTCCGCGAAAAACGGGTATAATTCCTTTATTTACTTGTTCTTGATAAGATTCTACCGTTTTGTCATTTTGAGCAAAACCAATCCAGCAATCTGAAATAGAAGACATTCCCAAACCTATCATCCAATTTGTTGATTTAGTGGTATATCCCATAAAGTTTCGGTGCAATTTTCGTGCGTTGAAAGCTAAAGTGAGTGAATCGTTTGGTAAAGCGAAATGATCCATTCCTATTG